>JBKJRV010000464.1:0-2560 GCA_046593115.1 Gemmatimonadaceae bacterium | reverse complement strand
CGCCGAGGGCCGAGGGCGAACGGCCGAGCTGAGAGCGTGCTTAGCTGGTAGCTGCTAGCGAACGCTTTTTTACCGCGATGGACGCGAAGAACACGAAGGACAACAACCAATTTGTTTTTTCCCTCGTCTCCTTTTCGATCTCGCATGCGCGCGGTAACAGGCAACGCTTGTCGATATTGCCGCGATGCGGCGCCGAGGCGATACTGGGCTTTTTCCGCTCCGGCCGAGCGGAGAGGCGCAGGAACGATCATCGCCTACGCCAAAGTCGCGCTGCGCCATTGATCGGCGACTTTAAAACAAGCGCGGCGTCATTGCGCATGCCGGCCGCGCATCGTGCCTCGGATCATCCCTACCGCCGCGCCTTGGCCCGGATCGCCGCAAGCCGCGCCTGCACCTCGCGCACCTTCGGCTGCAATTCGGCGTCCGCGTCCTTCCACAACTCTACGAACGCCGTGAAGTGCCGCTCGGCGTTCGCGAGGTCTCCCTTCGCCTCAGAGAGCTCGCCGAGCCGCTTGCGGGCGCCGGCCAGATAGAGCGGATCCGCCTCCCGGCGGAAGTAGTCGGGCGTGCTGACATAGCGCTCGAACACCGCGATCGCCGAGTCGGCGTTCCCGCCGAAGTCGTAGGCGCGACCGAGGTCGGGGAGCGCGCACACCACGCAGAATCCGACATCCGCCTTCCGGAACTCCGTGGCCGCGTCGCTCCAGCGACGCTCCGCGAGCGCGATGTCCCCGGCGATGGAGTGCCGACCGATGACCATGACGGTCGCGCTGGGTGGCACTGCGGATGTGGCGCGAAGGAACGCCGTCTGCATGGTGCGCGCCCTCGACGATGCGCCGGCCAGCGTCAGCACCCGCACGATCGCGGGGTAGGGGCGGTCGGCGCCGGGGATCGCGTCGAGTGGATTCCGCTCGAGCGCGGCATCGAGTATGCGCAGAGCGCCGGCGGAATCGCCCCGGAACCAGACCGCCATGAGCGCACTGTCGAGCGCCATCGAGAGCGGAGCAGTGCGCACATTACGCTCGACTTCCGCATTGCGCACGGCGCGCAGATCTCGCGACGCCTCAGCCAACCGGCCCCGGACCATCGCCACGCTCGCGAGCTGCCCCGAATGCCTGATCTGCACCGAGGGATCCGCGCTGTTCGCGCGGAGTACCGAGTGTGCGCGCATCCTGGCCGCGTCGAATTGTCCGGCCGCGAAATCCACCTCGATCGTCACGTTCGGACCGGCCCGTGAGCGCGGGAACCGGGCTCGCAGCGTGTCCGCGAGCAGGCGCGCCTTCGCCGTGTCCCCGACAGCGATCCGCGCCATCGCCTCGATGGCGACGGGGTTCGACATGAGCGAGTCCGTGGCGCGTGTCCGCTGGGTGTACTCGAGCACGCGATCGTAATCGCGCATCTGGAGATACTGGTACGAGATGTTGTTCGACGCCGTCGCATGGTTCGGCTCGAGATCGAGCAGGCGCTGGTAGGCCGCAATCGACCGCGGGCCGTCGTCGATGAGATCGCTCGAGTAGTACGCTGCTTCCGTCAGCAGTCGTTCGACGGCACCCAGACGATCCACATTCTTGAACGCCTCAGTGAGCAGCGCGTGCGAACGGGTGAGTTCCTCGCCCCGATTGGTCAGCTCCACCGCGATCTTCCGGTACGCCATCGCGAAGCCGGTGTCGAGGTGGATCGCCTGCATCAGCAGACGTTCGCCTTTCGTGAAGTCGAGTTCATCATTGATCGCGTCCTTCCCCTGCACGTAGAGCCGGAGCGCCTCGAAGCTCGGCGTGGTCACGCGGTCGAGACGCCCGCCGGCCTGGATCGCGCGCAACGATTCGCCGGCGCGTTCGCGGAGCTTGCGTGTCACGCGGTCGATCGCTGGAATGAGTTCGTCGGCGCTCGAGGCGTTCTCCTTGAACGTCGCGATCGGCTGGCCGGTGAGCGTGGCGATGAGCCGTGCGCTCAGCACGTAGCCGCTCCCGATCGCGAGCACCTCCCCTTCGACGATGGCTTTGAGACCTTCGCGCGCGGCGATCTCGCGTCCGACCGCGGGCGTGACGCGCGCACCGGCCCCGCGCCCCATCGACCGCAGTTGCTCCGACACGGATGCCCGCGACATCAACGCGATGCTCCGCGATTCCGCGAGCCCCGTGCGCACCGCGTCTGTCACGACCGGTCCGAGCGTGGAATCGTTCATCGGGCTCGCGAACTCCGTGATGAGGATCGCGTCCCCTTCGGTAAGCACGCCGGTGGCAAAGAGCGTCGCGGCGGGTCCGATCCCGAAGGCGCGCATCACCATCCAACCGCCGACCAGGAGCGTGAAGACGCCGACGGAGATGAATCCCCCCATCGCGGTGCGGCGCCAGCTCACGAACGGACTGGCTTTGATGGCGAGCTGCGTCATCGTGCCGTGCTGGGTGGTGCTGCCGCCGGGCGTCTGCGTCGTCTGCAGGCGTGCCATCCGCGCCTGATGATGCACCAGGCCGGTGAAGAGGATCACCGGAAGGCCGAGCGCCATCACGATCAGCGCGCCGGGGAAGACCCAGCCTGGGAGTCCGATGACGATGATCGC
>JBKJRV010000453.1:0-10264 GCA_046593115.1 Gemmatimonadaceae bacterium | reverse complement strand
CGGGCGGCCAAGCTCGTGTAGCCGGCAAAAACGCGCGCTTCGCTGATCCTGCCATTGACTTCACCGGAGAACGCCAGCCGGTTGTTGCCGAGCATGTCGCTGAGCACGATGGTCGTGCCGCCGAACACGCCGCCGTTGACGTTATTCGATGCGTAGCCGATGCTCGGACGCACTACGTAGTCCGGCTGAAATTTGATCTTGTAGTTGGAGAACTTGAACTTGGTGGTGTCCGGTAACGCCAGCGACGCACTGTCGAGGAGCGCCGCGACGCTGATCACCACGTCCACACCCTTCTCGTTGGCGCCCGGCAGACTGGCCGATGGGCGCAGTCCGCTGGGGGATCGGTAGACCGAGCGTCGCCGCGACGTGGTATCAACGATGACCGCCACTTCGCCGTCGACCGGAGGCTGATCGGCACCCACCAGTGGAGGCTGTGCCCGGCGGCGCGCGGTGTCGCCACTGGTGTTCAACGCGAGGACCGCCGGAGTAACAGCGGGAGGAGCGTCCTGGTACGGTGCTTTCTTCAGCGTCCGCGGACGATCGACCGCCCAGACGGTATAGCGGCCATTCTCGTAATACGTGAATGCCAGGCGGTCTGCCTGCCGCGCCCACGTGATGGCGGGGCTGTATTCGGTGATGGCCGCAACCGAGCCCACCACATTTGTCAGCTGGTAATGGTTACGGTTCTCGAGCTCGTAGAGGAACAGATTCGGCGTCCCCGCCCTGTCGGAAATGAATGCCAGCGATTTGCTGTCCGGCGCCCACATGGGGTTGAGATTGAGACCGCGCTGATTCGGAATCAGATCCATGCGGCCCGTTTCGACATCGAGGAGGGCAATGCGCCAATGGGCGAACTTCAACAGGTCGATGTTGGTGGCTTCGCCACGATCGGACGCGAACGCGATGGTCTTGCCGTCTGGTGACCACTGGGGCTGAAGGTCGCCAAAGCGGTCATCCGTCAATTGCCGGAACCCCCGGCCATCGGCGTCGACCATAAACAGATCGGTGATGCCGCCCCGGTTGCCACTGAAGACAAGGCGCGTGCCGTCTGGAGACCAGCTGGGGCTGATGGCCCCCTCGACTGGCAGGTCCAGGCGCCGGATGCGCTTGCGCCGCTTCACGTCCAGAATGTTCAGCACGTCCTTGCCCTTGCGCTGGGACGTGAACGCCAGCATGGAGCCGTCGGGCGAGAACGCGCTCTGGGAGTACAGCAGGCGCAGCTCTTCGTAGTTCGGATCGAAGGTGCTCTTCACCAGTCGCTTGACGCGTTTGCCCGTCTTCGCGTCGCCGAGCCAGAGATCGATGAACACTTCGCCGCGCTTCCAGTCGCCCGTGGACAGGAAGGCGATGAGCTTGCCGTCGTCGGACAGCGTGGGTGCCAGGAAGACTTCACCGCCCGTGCGACGCTCGCTCAACAGCGCCTGCGAGAACTTCCTCGGACGCTCCATGTTTGCAATCAGCGGAAGGTGCTCCTGCTGAATCGACTCTTTCCATTCATCGCCGAGATCTTCCAGCGAAATGCCGAGCTTGTTCTTGATCGCTTTCTCGACGCCCACATTTGGGGCCTCGTTCATGATGTCCCCGATGACGTCGTCGCCCCAGCGCCCGCCAATGTACGCCCACAGCGCCTCGCCAAACTCGTACGGATTCGCCCGGTCAGGGCGCTCCGCCATCGTCTCGATGCTCGGAATGCGGCCATTCAATGCGGCATCACGCATGGCCGCATTGGTAATCGCGTAGTTCGGACCAAGCGACAGGTACTCCGCCATCCCCTCCGCGAACCACAGCGGCATCGGCGACCGCGCCATCTCCTGCAGGCCCGCGCCTGCCCGGCCGCGTGCATAGATGTCGTACTGGAAGGCGTGCACCATCTCGTGCGTCAACACGTGCTCGAAGCTGCGGTAGTCTCCCGTAAACGGCAGCAGCATCCGGTGGCGCAGGCCCTCGGTGACACCGCCGACGCCTTCACCGAGGTCGCCGGTCACGTTGTTCTGGCCGAAATCCGATCGTGACGCGTAGAGCACGAGCGGCTTCTTCTCGCGGAACTGATGCCCCAGCACGCGCGAGAGACGTCCATAGGCGCGTTCGGCCATCCGCGCGGCGTCCACCGTCGCCGTCTTCTCCTCGGGGTAGTAGTAGATCAGGAAGTGCTCAGTCTCAATGACCTTCCACTTGAACCGGTCGTACTGCACCTGGTTCTGCCCGAAGTAGTATTGCGCGCGAGCCGCGGGCGCGATGGCCGACAGCGCGAGGCCGCCGATGAGACACAAGGTGCGTACGTTCATGTGACGGGATCCGGGTCTTCGACGTGGATGACCTCGGCGTCGCTCCAGAGGCGCTCGAGTTGGTAGAAAGCGCGGAGGGTCGGGTGGAACACGTGCACAACAAAGTCGACGTAGTCGAGGAGCACCCACCGCCCCTGCTGCAGACCTTCGGCGTGGTAAATCCGCACGCCTTCCTTTTTCAGGTCAGCCATCAAGTGCTCGGCGATCGAGCGGACGTGGGTGTCCGACGTGCCACTCGCCACGATGAAGTAATCGGTCATGTCCGAGACGCTCGCGAGATTGAGCATCACGACGTCGTTCGCCTTGTATTCGAGGCACAGCGACGCCGCTCGGCGCGCCAGCACATCGACCTCGGCCGGGGATGTCTGGGTCATTCGTACCGTTGAGGGCCAATCATGACAGTGGAACCAGCGTCGGACGAAAAAGTTCCGAACGTCAAACCACTGCCATGCGTGCGTTTACTGATGATGTCGTAACGCAGGACGCACGCCAAGAGGCCGCAAGCAGCCCGCCGGAAATGCGATCCCGGCGGGAGCGCATTTCCCGCTAGCCTTTGATGACCCACACCTTGATTTCCGGCTTCACGTCAGCGTGGAGACGGATGGGGACGCGATAGACGCCGAGGGACTTGATCGGCTCGTGAAGCTCGACCTGACGCTTCTCGATATGGATCCCCTGCGCCTCGAGCTGCGCGACAATGTCCGAGGACGTGACGGAGCCGAAGAGCTTGCCTTCCTCGCCAACGCGGGCCGAGAAGGTCAATGAGACCTGCTCGAGCTTCGCGGCGTGGCCCTCGGCCGCTTCACGACGCGTGGTCTCTGCGGCTTCGAGACGCTGGCGTTCCTGCTCGATGCGCTTCCGGTTCCCTGGCGTGGCTTCGTACGCGAGGCCGCGCGGCAGCAGGTAGTTGCGCGCAAAGCCGGGCGACACCTTCACGATCTCCCCGGGATGGCCGAGGTTCTCGACCGCCTGCCGTAGAATGACTTCCATGTAAAACTCCGATTTAGGTCAGATCAGATTCAAGTATCCCGTATCAGCCCGGCGCACCAGACTTTACGCAATACACAATACGCAACAGGATCCTAGGTCGCTCTTCCTTCCGCCTTCCGCCAGTCCATCCAGGTGTCTCCCAGTCCCAGAACGAGCATCAGTGATATCACCGTCAGCATTGCACTGGCGCCAATCAGTGGCGTCAAGACCAGTAACACCCCCGCCATGAGCGCGAGCTTCGGACCCAGCTGCGACAGGAACCACAGAAACACACCCAGCCCGCGAAGCGAGTAGAGCATGCCGAAGAACACCAGCAGGTTGATGCCCAATCCACGGACACTGCTCAGGCGATCGGGAAAGGCGATGGCCAGCCCGACCACGAGTCCCCACACCAACTGGTCGTTGAATCGAAACTGCCGGATGGGCGTAAGCGGCGCGCCAATGCGACTTCGATTCAAGCGATGATACAGCGACCAGGCTATCCCAAGCGCTGCGATTGTCTGCAACAGGAGCAGTGCCGGAAACGCGATGACCGCAAACCGTGAGGTCGCCCGCAACTGCTCGTCCGTGACATCGACCATTTGCGCGTTGACCCCATGCCGCGCCATGAACTCTCGCAACTGGGGTGGTGGCGACTGCACCACCTGACGCAACGGCCGAATGTAGCTCTCATTCCGCATCGCGAACTGCGTCCGCACCGCACGACGCGCTTCCTCGAAACCCGATGTCCGGCTCACGCTGACCATGAGCGCGACCCCCAGGGCGATCGACACCGTCAACACGGCCCGGACGAAAAACGTTCGCTTTCCCATCAACAACCCCACGGCACCAAACCCACCGGCGACGAGCAGGGCCCAGCCGCGGGTCAGGTCATGATACCGGGCAACGCTTCCTGCCTGCGATGGCCGGGCGAGCACTACTGCGGCAACGCCGCACCAGAGCAACGCTGCCAGCAGCGGTCCACCCGATCCCCATCCCAGCAGCGTGCACACCGCGAGGGCGGGCACGATCAACAGCAATGGCTCCTGAATTGGCACCAATGCCCGAAACGGCGGCACAATGGGCACCAGCAGCATCACGATCATCGCGACGATGACTTTCCGCCACCCCTGCTCGCCGGCGGGTGACGGTGCGACCGCAGTCATGCCGGCAGCGGCTGTGACTGTTACGCCTGGAGACCGCGGATATACGGAATCAGCGCCAGGAAACGCGCCTTCTTGATCGCGGTCGCCAGCTGTCGCTGGTGACGTGCACAGACCCCACTCAGGCGACTCGGCAGGATCTTGCCGTGATCGGTGACAAAGCGGCCAAGCATGCGATCATCCTTGTAGTCGATGAAGCGAACGCGGGTCTCGCAGAACGGGCAGGTCTTCGTTGGGCGTCTCATGGATTAATCCTCGTCGTCGTCATCGTCATCACGTCCGCGAGCACGCGCCATGTCTTCCTCGCTCATGGGCGGCGCACCAACTTCATGCTCGTGCAGCGTGATGAGATAGCGAACGACACCGTCGTCGAGCTTCAGCGCGCGCTCGTACTCGGGCAGCGTGGTGGCTTCGGCTTCGAAATGTGAGATGACGTAGTAGCCGGTCTCGCGGGTACCGATGGGATAGGCGAGCTGGCGGCGGCCCCAGTGATCGGAGGTCGGTTCGGTTGCGGCGGACAGCAGGCCGTGAAACCGGGAAATGCGGTCGTTGATCGCGGCGTCTTCGAGTGAGGAATCGAAGATGTAGACCGCCTCATAGCGTCGTGCCATAGGCTGGCAATCCTCCCTTTGGTCATTCAGCCTCTCGCTGGTTGCCGGAGCGAGAGGAAGGTGGGGGCGAGAGGCTGAGTGCACCCCGCCGATTTTGTGCGAAGCATAAAGCTAATCGAGCCGGCGGCGTTGAACAACCGGCTGCGTGCAGCCGACCCGGCGCTTTCCTAAACGTTGAACCGGAAGAGCATTACATCCCCGTCCTTCACGACGTACTCCTTTCCTTCTGATCGCATGACGCCTTTTTCCTTGACGCCTTTCCATCCCCCAGTCGAAACGAAATCTTCGTAGCCCGCTGTTTCCGCCCGGATGAATCCACGCTCGAAATCAGTGTGAATGACCGCAGCCGCCTTGGGCGCGGTGTCGCCACGGTGGATGGTCCAGGCGCGGACTTCCTGTTCGCCGGCGGTGAAGTAGGTCTGCAGGCCCATGAGGTGGTACCCCGCCCGGATCAGCCGCTCCAATCCCGCTGTCTCGAGCCCCAGTGACGCCAGGAACTCGGCGCGATCCTCCGGCGGCAGCTCCGCGAGCTCCGCCTCGATCTTGGCAGAGAAGGCAACGATCTCCGCATGTTCGCCGCTCGAGGCCACCGCCTTCCGCAGCGCCTTGAGATGCGGCCCTTCGTCGCCGGTGAGTTCGGCGTCGCTCACGTTGGCAGCGTACAACACCGGCTTCACCGTCAACAACGACAGCGGCTTCAACATCTCGAGCTGCTCGCGAGTCAGCTTCGCTTCCCAGAGACCGCGTCCCTGCTGGAGAAACTCGAACGCCTGCTCGAGCACGGGCAATTCGGCCATCGCTTCCTTCTCATGCGACTTCGCGGCCCGCCGCGTGCGGTCCAGTCGCTTTTCTATCGTCGCCAGGTCGGCAAGGGCAAGCTCGAACTCGATCACTTCGCGATCACGTACGGGATTCACGCCGCCCATGACGTGCGTGACGTCCGGATCCTCGAAGCAGCGCACCACGTGCACAATGGCGTCGGTCTCACGGATGTTCGCGAGAAACTTGTTGCCGAGTCCTTCGCCCTGCGCGGCGCCCTTGACGAGGCCAGCGATATCGACGAACTGAACGACGGCGGGTACGGACTTTTTCGGCTGCACAATCTCGAACAGCCTGGCCAGCCGGGGATCGGGCACCTCGACCATCCCGATGTTGGGATCGACGGTGCAGAACGGATAGTTCGCAGCGTCAGCCTTTGCCGAAGTCAGTGCATTGAACAGCGTGGACTTGCCGACATTGGGAAGCCCGACAATGCCGAGGCTCAACACGCAGACACCTCACGGGAGCCCAGGCCGGCGAGACCGCCTCGAAGAAACGGACGCAGGACGCAGGACGCAGGACGCAGGAGGTTCTGTACCTGGCCCTCAGCAGAAAGTTTGGTCGAGGAGATCCCGACAGTCGCTCGCTTCGCCTGCTCCTGCGGGATGACAGGTTGACCACACTGACGCAGCACGCAGCACGCAGCACGCAGGACGCGCAATCTATTCTTCACTTTTCTTTTCACTCTTGTTGAACTGATTCATGGCGGCCGTGATGCCGTCCTTCAGCCACACTTCGCTCGCCGCTGCTGCCCTCGGCAACAGTTCGTCAACGAGCTCGCGCTCGACCTTTCCGAACGGGCCGAGCACGAGATCGGAGAGCGATTTCTTTCCGCGCCATTCGTGCGGCGGTTCGACACCGAGGCGCAGGCGGGCGTAGTCGCGCGACCCGAGCTGGCCCTCCACGCTTTTGAGGCCGTTGTGACCACCGGCGCTTCCAGTCGCACGGAGGCGCATGCTTCCCACCGGCAGCGCCACATCGTCGACCACGACGAGCAGGTCGCTTGCCGCTGACCAGAAGGCCCGTCGCTTGTACGTGGCCAGGACGGCACCACTCAGGTTCATGAAGGTCAGCGGCTTGACGAGCCGCACGCGCGTCTTGCCCGACATGCCGTTGGACACGAGCGCCTGCCCGTCCTTTTTCCAGGCCGAGAAGCGCCAAACGTCGGCCAGATGGTCGAGTGCCCACCAGCCGACGTTGTGACGGGTAAACTCGTATTCCCTGCCCGGATTGCCCAGGCCGAGGATGACTTTCACCGGACCGTCGTCGCGCTTTGCCGAGCCAAAAACGCGACGCAGCGCCCCCAGCAACCCGCGCTACTTCTTCGCGGGCTCGTCCTCGTCCTCTTCCTTCGCCTTGCGAATGAGCTCGGGCTCGGTGGTGGCATCCTCAGCGGCTTCCGGAGCAGCGGCGGCTTCAATCGCGGCACGCGGAACGGCAACGACGCAGACCGTCAACTCCTCGTCCGTCATCACCTTGACGCCGGCCGGGATGTTGAGATCTCGCACATGAATCGAATGCCCGATGATCAGACTCGACACATCGACGTTGATATGGTTCGGAATAGACGCGGGGTCCACCTCGATCTCGATATCGCGGAGCACCTGATCGAGAATGCCTCCCCCAAGGCGCACACCCTCGGGCGTGCCGACGAGCACGAGTGGAATGCTGACGGTGATCAGCTCACCCGCGACCAGCTCCTGAAAATCGATATGCAGGATCTGCTTCTTGAACGGGTGACGCTGAATTTCACGAATCAGCGTGCGCGTGGTTTTTCCCTCGAGGCTGAGCTCGACGACTGTGTTCTCGAAGGAAATTTTGCTCAGCACCTTCTCGAGGTCGCGGGTGTTGATCGCGAGTGACTGCGCCTCGCGCGAATGCCCGTAAATGACGCCCGGGACTTCTCCCGAGCTGCGAAGCGAACGAGCGGCGCCCTTGCCGGACGTGGAACGGGGGGTGGCGCTGATTTGTGCGGTTGCCATGTTAGTTATTCCGGAAATGCCAACGGGAAATGCGTCGGACTGACCACAAAGGTTAATCGAACAGCGAGCTCACACTCTGTTCGCTGTGCGTGTAGCGGATTGCCTTCGACAACAACTCACCAACCGACAGGATCTTCAGCTTGTCTATCCGCCGCTCCGGCGGAATCATCACCGTATCCGTGACCGCAAGCTCCACGATCGGGGCTTCGGCCAGCCGCTCCACGGCCGGACCGGACAACAGCGCATGGGTTGCGCAGACGTAAATGTCGCGCGCCCCCAGCTCCTTCAACGCCCGGGCCGCTTCCGTCACCGTTCCGGCCGTGTCGATCATGTCATCCGGAATGAGACAATCCCGGCCTTCGACTTCTCCAACGACGTTCAGGACTTCTACCGCATTGTGCGACGGACGACGCTTGTCGATGATGGCGAGCGTGCCGTTCAATCGTTTCGCGAACCCTCGCGCCATCTTCGCCGACCCGACGTCCGGCGCCACCACCACGAGATCGTGCAACTGCTTCTTTCGGTAGTGCGCGACAAACACAGGGGCGGCATACAGATGATCGACCGGACAGTCAAAGAATCCCTGCAACTGGTGCTGGTGAAAATCGATCCCCAGTACCCGATCGGCACCCGCCTTCTGAATCATATTCGCCATGAGCTTCGCGCCAATGGCCACGCGCGGCTGATCTTTCCGGTCCTGACGCGAATACCCGTAATACGGCATCACGCAGGTAATCCGTGCCGCCGATGCCCGTCGAGCCGCGTCGATCAGCAGCAGCAACTCGAGAATGTTCTCGGCTGGCGGATTGGTCGCCTGCACGATGAAGACATCCATGCCACGGACATTCTCATCGATACGAACGAAAATCTCGCCATCGGCGAACCGGGAAAGCGTCAGCTTCGCCAGCTCGACTCCGATATGCGCGGCAATTTCCTCCGCGAGACTGCGGTTGGCAGTCCCGGAGAGAAGCTTGAAGCCATGACTCGGTACCGACAGCCCGTCCATGTAGCCCGGTAAGATAAGTAGGGAAAAGGCGTTGGGTCAACTGACCCCACGTTGTCTATGGGCGTGGGCGAGCGATGTTCACTCGCCATTGCCCCTGGTGGATTCGAACCACCATTCGCAGATCCAAAGTCTGCTGTCCTGCCATTGGACGAAGGGGCAGACGCCGAAAGCTAGCCGATCCGCTCCACCGCGACAACGGAATCCGCGCTCCGCGTCCAGAGAACCGACGCGTCCTCCCCCAGATTCAGCGGCACGAGGTCTTCGAAAACACCAAAGACGGTCGAGCCGGAACCACAGAGCTGGGCCACCCGGGCACCCGAGCGCCTCAGGGCCTCGAGCGCGACACCGATTGGAGGATGCGCGCGTCCCACGACGGCCTCGAAGTCGTTTTTGGCGAGCTTCGCCACCCGTTCCCAGGTCGCCAGCAGATCACCGGGAATGGTGGACTCGATTGGCAGATCGCCCGTGCGGGAGGCCGCGAGCCACGCATACGCCTCGCGCGTGGGCACGCCAAACCGGAAAACGCCCAGGGCAATCTCGCGAATCGGCAGACCTGGCAGCCGGTGCAGTCGTTCGCCGCGTCCCCACCCGAGCGCCATGGCATCAGTACCCGTCAGAAAGGGGACATCGGAACCGAGACCAACGGCCATCCGCGCCAACTGGTCAGCAGACACGGGCGTCGGCGCCAGCGCGTTGAGAACCCGCAACACCGCACCGGCATCGGCGCTCCCGCCGCCGAGTCCTCCGCCGACGGGAATCCGCTTGGTAATCTCAATGACCCACCCCGACGGCCATCCAGTCGTTTCTCGATACACTTCGGCCGCACGATAACCCAGGTTCTGTTCTGGCGGACCGAGCATTCCCTTGACCGGAAGCTCGCTCTCATCGCAGTCGATGGACCGCGCCCGCCCGCCGGCTTTCACGGTGACGACGTCGCCCAGTGCCAGCCGCTGAAACACGGTTTCCACCTGGTGATAGCCGGACATGTCCCGCGCGAGCACCCGAAGCAGCAGATTGACCTTGGCCTGCGCCACGACGCGCGCCGTTGCGCTCATGCGTCCGTCTCCGGTACTGCGACTTCCGCCTTCGAAATCTCCTTCAGCCGGAGACCGAGGTGGATGAAGTAGTAGGCGCCAATGAGCGTGATAGGGATGAAACTCAAGATGTGAAAGCCAATGGCCCAGCTGACTGCGAGCGTCGGCGTCACGCCATAGACCGGCAACACCGCCTTCGAGACGAACTCGAACACGCCAAAGAATCCCGGCGACGAGGGCACTGCGACCGCGATGGCGATCATCCCCTGAAGGAAGAGCGCCGCCGCGAATGACGCCTCAATCCCCACCGCCCGGAAGCCGAGCCAGAACGCGAAGCCGTTGAGCAGCCAGTGCAGCAGGGTCCACGAGAGCACCGATGCAAAGCGCTTCGGATT
>JBKJRV010000424.1:0-3263 GCA_046593115.1 Gemmatimonadaceae bacterium | reverse complement strand
GGTGGACACTCGACGCGCGCGTGACGGGCGTGGATTCCCCTTGGCGCCGCTGGCGCCGTAACTGCCAGCGGCGCTGCAGTCGGTACATCGTCGATTCGGACGCGAGATAGATCCCCTCATCCGCCAGACGCGGGACCAGCTGCTTGGGCGAGAGCAGGCCATGCTCGGCGCTCGTCATCACGGCCAGGACGCGTGCCTCCTCGACCTTCGTGAGCGCGTTTCCGGGTCGATGACGTGGTCCGCGGCGCTGATCCGTCCGCTTCGGTTGTTGCTGCCACCGCTCGATCGTGCGCGGCGAGATGCCGATCACGGCGCACGCCGGTCGAAGACGGGCGCCGGCCCGTTGGGCCTCCGCCAGCGCCGCGAGTATCATCCCTCGGTCTCCGCCGCTGTGTCGACGTCCTCGGCCTCCCACAGGGCTGTCATCTTTTTTTTTAGCAGCAGGAGGGCGGCGGCCTCTGCGAGCGCCTTCTCCTTTCGGGCCAACTCCCGTTCCAGCGCGCGAATCCTCTTCGCCATCGCCATGGTGCCGCGCCCGTCCTCCATCAACGCGAGACGCCATTGCTCGAGGTCCGTGAGCAGTACTCCCTCCCGCACGAGCACGCCCGCGAGCTCGGTACCGGAGAGCCCGTTGGCCTCTGTCAGAATGCGGAGGCGCTCGTCAATGGGCCTGCCTCGCGGCAACGGTTCGGATGGCATGGGCGCAACGCTACTCGCCTCTTGCACCCAGCGCGAGAGAGTCTGTTGACGCACGCCTGTTTCGATGGACAACTGTCGGGCACTGATCGCCCCCCGGCCGATAAGCCGGTCCAGCATCTTTCGCTTGTACGCCACGGAAAACGCTCGTGTCATCTGTAGTAGTCGCCTCGCCCCCAAATATTCAACGCGGGCAGAGCGCCAACTATCCTGACACAGGGGGCCGGACACTTTGGTTACCCATCATCCCGGCTGTTCACATGCGCGCGATGCCAACCTCAGTGCTACGCGAAGACGAGACGACCTTTCGGTTCCGGAATGGGACGGCCAAGTTCCCGTGCGGTCGCGATCCATTCATCGATAACGGACTCCGCCGCCGCAACTGCTTCCGCGTAACTGGCTCCGTCAGCCATGCAGCCTGCCAGTTCGGGCACCTCTACGACGAAGCTCGAATCGGCCTCGCTCCAATACACAATCAGTTCGTATCGGTGCTGGGACTTAGTCGGTGTTGCCATCGCTTACCTCGCTGGCCAGACCATACTTCAGAATGAGCTGCCGGACTTGGCGCACTTGATAGGGCTTCGCGCGGTCGCCGCCTCGCGATTGCAGATTCAAAATCTCCGCGATGCCGTCGCGCGTGAATATTCGGTGACTACCGCCACGCTGGCGTTCCTGGAAATTCAGCCGACGGAGCAGATCGCAGAGTTCCTCAAACGATAACGGGACTTGCACGGGCAGCCCCTGTAAGCGGAAGTGACTGAAGACCTTGCAATCCCACCTCGTCACAACCCGCGCGCTTATGCTGCGAAGCTACACCGCATAACGTGCGCGGTCGGTTGCAGATAGCAGAGCATCCGAAACCGCACACCCTGAACCTGACCCGATTTGATGGACACCTCAATAGCCTGGGTCCTCGGCCAAGGCACGGATCACAAAAAAAAGACCGACCCTTTCGGATCGGTCCTTTTTGATCTACGTCGGGAACCTAGCGCGCGAGTACCGCACCGAGTGCAACACCAACCGCAAGCAGCCCCGCACCCGCCGCGCCTGCAACCACCGGCGTGACTTCCATCGGGCGCACATGCCACGGCGTGATCACCGTCGGCGTCGTCTGCGGCAGCGCCGCCATGATCCGCTCCATCGAGCCCGCCGGCGTTACGATCCGGCGACGCACCTGGAGATCGGCGCCAATGCTCTTCCAGAGCTCAACCTGACGGTCGAGTCCATTCGAGCGAACCGCCGCCTCGGGCAGCTCACCGTCCAGCCACTGATGCACGGTGGCCGACAGGGTTCCCCGGTCGATCGGCACTTCACGATCGACGAGTGGCCGCGCCTCTTCATCCTTCTGATGCTCCCGACGCTTGTCAGGGCCATTGCCCGCGTTCAGCTCGTTGAACATTAGGCGTACTTATCCTCGAGTAAGGCCTGGAGCGCCTCGCGCGCGCGATGTACACGCATCTTCAGCGCCCCAACAGTAGTTGCCAGCAGATCCGCCATTTCCTCGTACGACCGGCCTTCGACATGCTTCATCACGAAAGCCTCCCGCAGCGAGGCCGGGAGAGCCGCCAACGCCCCATCGAGGTCGGTGCGCAGCTCTGTCCGATCCAGCTCCTCGTCCGGTGTCGCAAAGGACGAAGGTTGATCATCCTCCTCGTAGCTGAGATGCGACCGGCGAATGTTCTTGAGCCAGTCCTTGCATCCGTTCGCCACGATTCGAAACACCCAAGCATCGAAGCGACCACGCACCTCTGCGAGATGGTGATACGCCTTAATGAAAGACATTTGAAGTATGTCTTCCGCAACATCGGGGCTTCCGGTCATGCCCAGCGCATGTCGATACAGCGGATCGCTATATCGTGCGATGAGCGTCTCGAACGCCTCGCGGTTGCCCGCAAGAACGCGACTGATGATCTGCTGATCGGCGTCCAGTTGATCTGGCTGGTCGGCCGGTACCGTGCTGTTCGTCACGGAGCCTAGGTTAACCAGTTTACCACGCGCCGAACAGACCTTCCGATCACCTGCGCGTCCTGTACGGAACGCCCTTCATGCCTATTGGACGACAGGAAAGGGAACAGGTAACACTGTCCGCCTTGCCCGCATTCACTATCTCCAAACTGGGCAGCGACCGCTCTCACTCCCCTTCCCTGCCAGGCAGTTTCGCGTAATACAGGCGTTCTTCCACCCAGTCGCCCGCATAATGGCGCCCAGGCCGATCCTTATCGGCGCGATAGCGCTTGTACCGCTCGGTGAACATCCGCACCCTGCCATCGGAAGACGCCGCCTTCAACGCACCACGCAACTCTGCCGACGGCAGCAGGCCCTCGGAGTTGTAGCTCACGAGCACGTGCCTCGCGCCGGTCGCCGCGAGCAAATCAGATAGCGCCTGGCCCACTCTGCCCTGCGCACACCAGTCGCTCTGAAGCGCGCGGTCCTCGAGCAGCCCGGTCCTTCCGCGGAGCATCAGCTCCTCACCAAACCAGCCGCGTGCGATGATTTCGGGCACGTGGTAGTAGCCCGCGTACTGCCGCGCATTATACGGTGGATCGAGATAGAGCAGGTCCACGCCC
>JBKJRV010000382.1:0-3593 GCA_046593115.1 Gemmatimonadaceae bacterium | reverse complement strand
GGAGGATCTCCCGACGGAAGCTCGCCGGTATCTGGATCGCATCGAATCGCTGGTGGAGGCTCCGATCACATTCGTCAGTGTCGGGACTCGACGCGACCAGATCATTGGACTCGGGTAGGACCCGGAGTAGGTTTCGGCTCGCTGCTGATTGCGGGTTGCGAACGTAGTTCCACGCACCACGCACCACTCTTTTCGCCTCGATCTCTCCCCAATGGCCAGTCCCGATGTGATGGACAAGCTCGTGTCGCTCTGCAAGCGACGCGGCTTCATTTTCCAGTCCTCCGAGATTTACGGCGGCACCGGCTCGGTCTGGGATTACGGCCCGCTCGGTGTCGAGCTCAAGCGCAATCTCCAGGATCGGTGGTGGAATGCGATGGTGCGGATGCGCGACGACATCGAAGGCCTCGATGCCGCCATCCTCATGCATCCGAGGACGTGGGAAGCGAGCGTCCACGTCTCGGGGTTCGTCGACCCGCTGGTGGACTGCCGCAATTGCAAGAAGCGCTTTCGCGCCGACGATGCCGCCATCAAGGGGACGCCTGGCCAGCCGGACGGCCAGTGCCCCTCGTGCGGGATGAAGGGGACGCTCAGCGAGGCGCGGCAATTCAATCTCATGTTCAAGACGTTCATGGGGCCGATGGAGGACAGCGCGGCCGTCATCTACCTGCGCCCGGAAACAGCGCAGGGGACGTACGTCAATTTCCTGAACGTCCAGCAGTCCACGCGCCAGAAGATTCCCTTTGGCATTGCCCAGGTGGGGAAAGCGTTCCGCAACGAGATCACACCCGGCAATTTCATTTTCCGCACCCGGGAATTCGAGCAGATGGAGATGCAGTTCTTCGTCGAGCCCGGTACCGACATGGAATGGTTCGAGAAGTGGCGCGCCTGGCGCATGGAATGGCATCAGGGCCTTGGTCTCGCACCGGATCGCCTGCGCTACTACGATCAGCAGAAGCACGAGCTCGCGCACTACGCACGCGCGGCAACCGACATTCACTTCGATTTTGGCGGCACGCTTGGGTTCGCCGAGATCGAGGGTATTCACAATCGGGGAGACTTCGACCTCGGGCAGCACCAGAAGTTCTCCGGCAAGAAGCTCGAGTATTTCGATCAGCCGAATAACAAGCGCTTCCTCCCGTACATCGTGGAGACCGCGTGTGGCCCAAACCGCACCCTGCTGGCGCTGCTGGTGAACGGCTACCGCGAAGAGAAGGTGGAAGGAGAGGACGAAGGACGCACCGTGCTCGGCCTGCCGGCTGCGCTGGCACCCATCAAGGCTGGCGTCTTTCCGTTGGTGAAGAAGGATGGCATGCCGGAAATGGCGACGAAGCTCGCCGCGGAGCTCCGTCAGCGCTTCCCCGTGTTCTACGATGAGTCGGGCGCCATCGGGCGGCGCTACCGGCGTCAGGATGAGGTCGGGACGCCTTTCTGCCTCACGATCGACGGGCAATCCACAACTGACGGCACCGTCACGGTTCGCGATCGGGATACGCTGCTGCAGGTTCGCATCGCCGCCGATCGCGTCGGCAGCTACGTGATGGAGCGCCTCGCGGAGTGACGGAGCTGTCGCTGGACCGGTTGCGCTCGGGCGGGGAGGCCTTCATGGAGGAGGTGTCGCGCGAGCAATACCTCACTGGCGCGGGACACAAGCAGACGGCTGCTCTGCAAGCCATTTATCACCGCCATGGGGAGGTCCTGGGCGAGGATTCGCTTGGGTTTGCGCTCGAGCACCTCCGCGGGGCAGCGCCAGAGAGTGAGGAGTGGCGTTCGGCGCGCCTGCTGCTCGAGTGGCAGGTGGAAGCGCAGAGCTCGCGCGCGCTCGCGGTGCACGACGAGCGCGAGATCGAGTGGGAAGCGACCGCGGTCGCGGCGCTCCCCGATGGACGCTCCATCCCGTATCAGCAGATTGCGATCGAGATCGCGAACGCGACCGACCGCACCGAGCGACTGCTGTTCGACGCGGCGCGGGAGTCTCTGGTGGAGCGCGAGTTGGCGCCGCTCAAGCGCCGGCGACTCGAGTCGGAAAAGGAGATCATCGAGGCGCTGGAGATCGCGCCAGGTTTCAATCGCACGTTCGAAACGTTGAGTGGCATCGAGTTGGGACCCCTCGCCGCGGAGTGCGGCGCCTTTCTCGATCAGACACAGGCGATGTGGGATGAAATTCAGCCCGCATTCGTACGCAAGTCACTGGGGATCCGTCCGGGCGATGCGACGCGCGCCGACGCGCTCGCGCTGCTGCGGGCGCGAGAGTTCGACGATTACTTTCCGGCGGCGGCCATGGATGGTGCCGTGCGGCGCTTTACCGGCGAAATGGGACTCGACGCCAGCGCAGCCGGGCGTGTCGTCTTCGACCTCGAGGACCGGGCGGGCAAGAGTCCGCGCGCCTTCTGCGCGCCGGTTCGCATTCCAGCCGAGGTCTATCTCGTGCTCCGCCCGCATGGGGGACAGACTGATTACCGCACCTGCCTGCACGAGCTGGGACACGCATTGCACTTCGCCAACATGCGCGGCGATTATCCGTTCGAGTATCGCTGGCTCGGCGACAACTCGGTGACCGAGAGTTACGCGATGCTCTTCGATCACCTCATGCTCGAACGAGGATGGCTCCTGCGCCACACCGGTCTGGGGAAGGCGCGCGTGCCGCAGTTCCTGCGCAGCGTGGCCTTCGAGGAACTGCATTTCCTCCGCCGCTACTGCGCCAAGCTGCGCTACGAAGTCGAACTGTACGGTGGATCGATCGGCTGGAGCGCGCTACCCGCCCTGTACTCGGAGATGTTGAGCTCGGCCACCAGTTTTCGCTATTCGCAAGCCGATGCGTTCGTCGACGTCGACCCACGCTTCTACTCGGCGCGCTACCTGCGGGCGTGGCAGTTGCGGGCGATCCTGGCTGACTCGCTCGTTGATCGCTTCAACGAAGATTGGTTCCGAAATCCGGCGGCGGGGCCGTGGATGGTCGAGAACCTCTTTGCCGAGGGGCAGCGGGAGCTGGGATCTGAGCAGGCACAGCGCGTGGCGGGGAAGGCGCTGTCGTTTGCTCCGCTGGTACGAGCTCTGGAAGGACTGCTGGGGTGAGAAGAGCTATTGCGTATTGCGTATTTGCGTACTGCGTATTGCGTAAACCAGCGGCGGATGGCGCAGCTGCACGCACGTATCCGGAACGAGAGTTCCATGCGCGATGCGTCTACATCCCGAGAACGGTGGCTTGTTGCTTGAACCTTTTTTCCGAAATCTCATGCCTCGACGTTTTCGATCGATCACTGGCGCGCTTCTCGTGACAGCCGCTACGCTCTCCGCGCAGGAGCCGGACTGGGACGTCGCCCGGCGTGAAACGCTCGATCATCTCCAGACGATGATCCGCATGAATACCGTGAATCCGCCCGGTAATGAGATTCAGGTGGCCCGCTACCTTGACAGCACTCTGAAGGCCGCCGGCATCGAGACGCATCTCTTCGAGCCGTCTCCGGGACGCGCCGCCTTCGTCGCACGCCTCAAGGGCACCGGCGTCGCTCGGCCCGTGATCATCATGGGCCACATGGATGTCGTGGGCGTCGAGCGCGAGAAGTGGAGCGTCGACCCGTTCGCGGCCGAGATCA
>JBKJRV010000100.1:0-4255 GCA_046593115.1 Gemmatimonadaceae bacterium | reverse complement strand
CGCGGGACCGGCGCGCGGGCGGTAACGTCGGCGAAAGTGGAGTGCACGCGTTGCCACAGCCGCTACGGGTGTACTGCTCGAGCGAGACGCATAACTCCATTGACAAGGCGATGGGCGTGCTGGGACTCGGCACGTCAGCGCTCTGCCGAGTGCCGGTGGATGACGCGTTTCGCATCGATCTGGCCGCCCTCGAGCGTTCTATCGCGGCCGATCGGGCTGCGGGCGTGCGACCGATCTGCGTCATCGGGAACGCAGGCACCGTGAACACCGGCTCTATCGATGATCTGTCAGCGCTCCGCACCATCGCGGATCGGGAAGGGATGTGGTTCCATGTGGACGGAGCGTTCGGCGCACTGGCCATGCTGCCGTCGTCGCTTCGGCCCCTGGTGCGCGGACTGGAGACGGCCGACTCGCTCGCGTTCGACCTGCACAAGTGGATGTACATGCCGTACGAGGCCGGTTGCGTCTTCATCCGGCGCGTCGAGGACCACCGGGGGGTTTTCTCGCCCGCCGCATCGTATCTCGCCAAGGATACGCGCGGGATTGCGACCGGCAGCGACTGGTTCAGCGATCGAGGCATTCAGCTCACGCGCGGCTTCCGGGCGCTCAAGATCTGGATGTCGCTCAAGGAGCACGGAATCGACAAGTACGCTCGCCTGATCGAGCAGAATGTCGAGCAGGCTCGCTACGTGGACGGGCTCGTCCGTTCTTCGGAGGAGCTCGAGCTGCTGGCGCCGACCGCGCTCAATATCGTCTGCCTCCGATACCGCGGTCCTGCAGGCAGTGATGCAACGCCCGATCGCGTGGATGCGCTGAATCGGGAAATCCTGTTGCGCATCCAGGAAAGCGGCTTTGCGGTGCTTTCGCCCACCAGGCTCCGGGGTCGCTACGCTATCCGGATCGCGATCACGAATCATCGCAGCCGAACGAGCGACTTCGACGCCATCGTCGCCGAGATCATTCGGCTGGGAAGGGAAGAACTGGCCCGGTCAGGCGTCACATCAGCATGAAGCCTTCACACCATCGCGACAACGGTGGCTTCCGCAACCCGTGGCCGACGGCTGACGACCGCGCGCTTGGCGGTCTCTGGAGGTGGGTGCGTGTGCATCGGACGACGCGAGAGTCACGCTCAGTGCCTGACGAAATATTCCCGAGGGCGGTTCCGCGCGTCCCTTCGCCGCGAGCGGGAGCCGATGAAATCGTGATTACCTGGGTGGGACATTCCACGTTCCTGGTGCAGATCGGCGGCCTGAACGTGCTCACCGATCCCATTTGGAGCGACCGGGCATCACCGCTCGGCTTCGTGGGGCCGCGTCGGCGCGTGCCCGCTGTACCGTCGCTGGATCAGCTGCCACCGATCGATCTCGTTCTCATCTCGCACGACCACTACGATCATCTCGATCGCGTGACCGTTCAGCGCCTCGCGGAGCGCCATGCAACTGCCCGATGGCTTGTCCCACTCGGCGTCGGACGAATCGTGTGCGCGTTCGGCGCCCGCGATGTCCACGAGTCGGATTGGTGGGAGGAGCATCGTGTCGGCGACGTGCGCGTCGCATGCACGCCGGCGCAGCACTGGAGCGGGCGGGGTGCCTTCGACCGCGGCCGATCGCTCTGGTGCGGCTGGACGGTTCGAGCGGGCGAGCGGGCGGTCTGGTTCGCGGGCGACACCGCGCTGCATCCTGACGTCGCCGCAATTGGTGAGCGCCTGGGTCCATTCGAAGCGCTGCTGTTGCCCATCGGCGGCATCGAGCCACGCTGGTACATGCGAACGGTGCACCTCGATCCGGAGGAAGCGGTGCGAGCGTATCTTGCAGTGCGGGGCAGGCAGGCATCACCCGCAACGCTGATCGCGATGCACTGGGGCACGTTCAGGATCGCAGACGAGGCGTTGTCCGTGCCGCCGGCGTTGCTCCTTAAGGCATGGAGCGATGCCGACCTTCACCCTGAGGGACTGTGGATTCTCGAGCACGGAGAGACACGAATGCTTGCTGTTCCAGCGGCGAATACTGCGGAGCGAACCATGGCGTCGGCGGACCAGGCGTCCGCCGCGTCGCGATGAGGATCAGGTGGATGCTGCTCATCATGGCCGGTATTGGCTGTGATGGTACGGAGGCTGGTGACCAGTCCGCCGTCGTGGCGACGGCGGCAGCGCGGCCCGCCGTTCCGGGAGACAGTACCGTTCCATCGTTCGCGGTCGAGACGGTGGCTGAAGGCTTGATGGTGCCGTGGGCGCTGGCCTTCGCCCCGGACGGCCGAATCTTCGTCACCGAGCGCGCGGGCAGCATCCGGGTGATCAGGAACGGAGTGCTTGAACCGCAGCCGTGGGCCACGGTGAAAGTCGCTGCGTCGGGGGAAGCAGGGCTCATGGGCATCGCGATCGCGCCCGATTTTGCACAGAGTCACGCGGTTTATGTCGTCGCGACATTCAAGACGGGTAATGGACTGATCAATCGTCTGCTTCGGTTCACCGAGAATGAAGGCCGCGGGCAGAATCCGGTGGTCGTACTCGACCGCATTCCATCAGCGCGCTTTCACGCGGGCGACGCCCTCGCCTTCGGACCGGACGGCATGCTGTACGTCGCGACCGGTGATGCCACGGAGCCGACTCGCGCGCACGACCCGAAATCGCTTGGCGGGAAGATCCTGCGTCTCACCCCGAACGGTGACGTGCCCGCGGACAATCCCGTGCCCGGCTCGCTCGTCTTTGCGTACGGCCTTCGCAATCCCCAGGGCATCGCGTGGGACAGCGCGACAGGCCAAATGTTCGCCACGGATCATGGTCCGAGTGGGTTTCCGAAAGAGCGGTTTCGGAGAAACCACGACGAGTTGAACGCCATTCTCCCCGGGGCCGATCACGGGTGGCCGAGAGACGCAGGGCATAGCGCGTCGGCGAAATCGGTGAAGCCGCTGAGCGATTGGGATCCGGCGATCGCACCATCCGGACTCGCGATGTATACCGGCAGCCATTTCCCCAGATGGCACGGCAGCCTGTTCGTCGGGGCGCTACGAGCCACGCACCTGCGCCGCGTGTCCGTGGAGCGCGATAGCAGCGGATGGCTCGCCACGGCCGAGGAGATCGTGGTGCAGGACGTGGGACGCGTCCGGGCTGTGGCCATGGGTCCCGATGGCTATCTCTATTTCACGACGAGCAACCAGGATGGGCGCGGCAATCCCGGGGCGCGCGACGATCGGGTGCTGAGGATTATTCCCGCGAAGCGGTAGTCACGCTGGAGCAGCATCGCGATAGTCACTTTCGAGCAGCTTCACGGGAGTCACTCTCGAGTCGCATCGCGATAGTCATTTCCCTGTAGACACCACGCGCTCGATCAGGGTGACCGCGCGTCCGAGCGCCTTGAGCTCCGCGCGGGTCAGCCTGCCCAGATCGCGTGTGAGGGCCTGGACCCTTCGGCCCCGGCCGAGCAGGAGGAGCGTTCGTCCCCGCGCGGTGGGCACTATGCGCGTGACGCGTCCGTCGGCCGGATCGGGTATTCGGCGCACGAGTCGCTGACGCTCGAGCGCTGCCACCAGCCGAGTCATGGTCGGGGGACGCACCTGCTCCGCGGCCGCGAGCTCGCCGAGCGTCCGGGGTCCGGCAAACACCACGACCGACAGGACCGAGAGTCGAGGCGCGGTGAGTCCGGTCGCCTCGTCCTCCCGTCGCAGGCGTCGCAGGAGTTGAATAGCCGCTGAGTGCAGCCTGGCGGCGACCGCGGCCGCGCCTGGCGGCTCAGCCGGACTTGCGCGGCGGGACGGCACGTGGCAATATAGTTAGCACAGGCTAACTATATTGCGAGACGTGGCGCAGCGCCAGAGAACCGGAACGGAGGCACGCACATGACGAACATCCCGAAGAGCGCCATCACCCCATCCCGCATCGCGCAGATCGCCGTCACGGTGAAGGATCTCCCGCGCGCGGTGCGCTTCTATCGCGATACGCTCGGGTTGAAGTTTCTGTTCGAGGCGCCGCCGCAGATGGCGTTTTTCGATTGCGGTGGTGTCCGCCTCATGATTGGCATCGCTGAAAAGCCGGAGTTCAATCATCCCGCGTCGATCATCTACTATCACGTGGAGGACATGACGGCGACGGCGCAGGCCCTGAAGGCGAAGGGTGTGGCGTTCGAGGGCGAGCCGCACATGGTCACCAAGCTGGAGAAGCACGATCTCTGGCTGGCGTTCATTCGGGACACTGAAGGCAATCCGGTTGGACTCATGAGTGAGGTGCCGCGCCAGGCCTGACGGCGCGGATGCGCGTGGC
>JBKJRV010000471.1:0-3046 GCA_046593115.1 Gemmatimonadaceae bacterium | reverse complement strand
GGGGCGGCTCGCGTGGAAACCGCGCAGCCCGCTGCCGATCCCGCAGCCGCGCGCGTTGTCGTGAAAGAGCTGCGACAGGGAAGCGGGGCGAAGCTGGATCTCGGCGAAGCCCCAGTGATCATCAGCGGGGGTCGAGGCCTGAAGGCCGCAGAGAACTTCAAGCTCGTCGAGGATCTGGCGGCGGCGTTTGGAAACGCAGCGGTTGGGTGCACCCGCGCGGTAAGTGATGACGGCTGGCGTCCGCATAGCGATCAGATCGGGCAGACGGGTCGAATGGTCAGTCCCGACCTGTACGTCGCCGTGGGCATCTCGGGGGCCATCCAGCACCTGGCCGGCATGCGTGGCTCGAAAACCATCGTCGCGATCAACAAGGACAAGGATGCTCCGATCTTCAAGGTCGCGGATTACGGCATCGTTGGAGATGTGCTCGAGATTGTGCCGGCGCTCACGGAGGCGGTCAAGGCATCGAGATCAAAGCACTAATCGCGTTGCGGCAATTGAGTTCCGGGACGCGAATGATCCGAACGACATTGAGGATTCCACGATCTCACGACATCGCCATCACGGCGGATTTCAAGACCGGTTTCTAATCACAATCTCGTGAGGAAGGAATGGGGCACCGCTGTCGGTGCCCATTCTTGTTATCAACCCTCGTCGCCGGTAACTTCCGCGCATGATCCACTCTGCCGTTGTAGCAGTCGCGTTGCTGTCGACCGCGATCACGCTTTCGGCGCAGTCCGCGCCGCCCCTCCGCGCTTTCCCGAGGTCCACCGGCTTCTCGTTTGGCCTCGCCAGCTTCAGCAAACGCAGCGAGTCTGATTTTGGCGGCCGATTCTCTTACAAGGGGTCGCTGATCGTCGGCGGGCGGTTCGATCAACCCCTATCGCGTCGTACCGGGCTGCTGATCGCTCTTGGTGTCGCCCCACTCTCACAGCAACGTGGCCAGGGGGAAGGATCTACTGTGTTGAGCGACAAGCTGATGGTCGCTATCGCTGACGCCGCGATTGGATGGCGTTTCAAGCCCATTGCACCAGTATTTTTCAGCGCCGGGGGCGGCCTTACCTACGCGACGAAACCGTCCGCCGCCGTCGCGACCGGCAGCGTCGCCGAGCCCCATGCGCTGTTCGCCATCGGCTACGATTCCCCGTCGAAATCACGATGGAATATTCGGACGGTGCTCAGCAACCGGTTGGTGTTCGTCGGCGCGGACAGCGATTCGACGACCAATGAGGAGGCGGTGGCCTACGACTGGACCCTGGAGATAGGTGGCCGCTACCGCCTGCCGCAGCGCTAGCCATCTCGCGCGTCGTGCCTCCTTACGCAATACGCAATACGCACCAGGCCTACATCCGCCTGTACTTCGGCCCGCTTCCTCCCTCGCGAGGTGTCCACCGCGGACCCACGACGTCAGTCGCCTTGCAGTCGATACAGTTTGGTGCGTTGACTACCAGCCGGTCACCCGCGCGCTCGTAGACACCCGCGGGACACAAGTGCTGGTAGAATGTCGCCACCTCGGGCGGTATGTCCTTCCCAATGATGAGATGCGAAGGAATAGTATCCCGCGTCGCATTTCCCGACTTGAACACCGCGTCGAGCTTGGTGAAGGTGAGTTTGCCGTCCGCGACGAATGGCTCGGGTGACTTCACCGTCCGCTGCTCATTGGCGTCGGGATGCGACGAAACCTTCCCACCCGGAAACCGTCCCTTCGTCAGCGTCATGAGCGCAGCCTTCGCACCCCCCACGAAGAAACCGCTGGACTGGAAGACGAGTCGCATGTTGCGCCGTTCGTGCAGATCACGCGCAATGAAGCTCTCGTCCACCATGCGATCGTACGACGCCAGCGTCGTCGCGGACGTATCTCCGCTCTTCAGGGCCGAGAAGATGGAGCGTGCCGCGAACATGCCCGATTGCATGGCGTAGTGTACTCCCTTGAGCGATGCCACCTCCACAAATCCCGCCGAATCGCCGACAATGACGACCCCCGCACCATGTCGGCGCTTTCCCCAGGCGTAATAGCCGCCTTCCGGAATCGTCTTGGCGCCCCACTCCACCATCTCACCGCCCTCCAGATACTTCCGGTACACGGGATGCAGCTTGAGCCGCTGCAGCATCGTGTGCACATCGAGCGTGGCATCCTGATAGTCGAGGCCCACCACGAGGCCGAGCGCCAGAAGATTCGGTTCGAGTGGGTAGCAGAAGCTGCCACCAAACGCATCGGTCGGCAGCGGCCAGCCCAAGGTATGGATGATCGCATCGAGAGGCTGCTTCGTCTCCCAGATTTCCTTGACACCCAACGCAAAAATCTGCGGATTCTCCGACGCGATCCCCTGCCACTCTGCATACGCCTGCGCCAGCGTGCCGCGCGTACCCTCCGCCAGCACCGTCACTTTCGCAGTCAGGTCCGTCGGAGGCGTGTGATCAGCTCCGGGTGTGCCATCGCGATTCAATCCGGATGCAGCGGTCCGGACGCCAATGACGCGATCCTTCTCCACGAGCAGCGATGCCGCTGGAAAGCCCGTGAAGATGTTGACGCCCAGCGACTCCGCCTGCTCTCCCAGCCAGCGCACGACTTCACATAACGAGGAAATAAAGTATCCGTGGTTCCGCATCGTCGGCGGCGTCGGGATACGAAGCGCTCGGCCACCCATCAGGAAGTAGACACGTTCCTTCGTCACAGGCGCGCGAAACGGAAATTGCGCGTCCGTGAGATCCGGAAACAGCTCCCGCATCGCGACGGGATTGATCACGGCGCCTGATAGCGAGTGCTCGCCCAGCGCGGACGCCTTCTCGAGCACCGCAATCTGGAGATCACCAAGACTCCCCCCGGCTTCCGCATCCTTCCTGACGAGCCGGGCAAGCGCAATAGCGCCGGCAAGTGCGGCCGGCCCGCCTCCAACGAATACAACATCCATCGGCACCGCTTCTGCATCCGGCGCCTCGGCGACAATGAGCCGCTGCTGCGGCAGCTCCGGCTGATGCCGGGAGGGAAGTATGGTCAGTTCACGCATGACGTCTCATCAGGACTTTGTGGGACTGGCAATCAGAG
>JBKJRV010000431.1:0-2673 GCA_046593115.1 Gemmatimonadaceae bacterium | reverse complement strand
GCGCTCGCGGCGAGCACGGGGAATGTCGTCATCGTCCAGGACGCTGACCTGGAGTACGACCCGCAGGACTGGCCGGTGCTCTTCGCCCCCATCATCGATGGGCGCGCCGACGCCGTCTTTGGTTCGCGCTTCCTGGGCGGGCCGCACCGCGTGCTCTACTACTGGCACTCCGTGGGCAACAAGGCACTGACGACGTTCAGCAACATGTTCACGAATCTGAACCTCACGGACATGGAAACGTGCTACAAGGCCATCCGTGGTGAGCTGGCTCGCTCGCTGACGCTGAAGGCGAATCGGTTCGGGTTCGAGCCCGAAGTGACGGCGCGTCTCGCGAAAGTGGGCGCGCGAATCTTCGAGGTGCCGATCTCCTATTCGGGGCGCACCTACGCGGAAGGCAAGAAGATCGGGTGGCGGGATGGCGTGGCGGCGATCGGCCACATCGTTCGCTTCAACCTTTTCCCCTGATGACGGAGCAGCGCCGACGTCGCGGCTCGCGGAACCGTGGACGCGCGCGTACAGCGCGTGGGTCCGGTGATGAGCTGCGTCTGGAGAAATCTTCAGGGGAGCTCGACATTACGCCCCCCCTGGAAGACAACGAGGTATCGGCGGTGACCGAACCGGCCAGCTCGAAGCCGTCTGTTGTCCGGCGCCCGCGCGCGCTACAGCCCGATCGCTTTCCCGTCTACGCCGCCATCGCCACCGTCATCGTGGCGGTGCTGGCCTATGCGAATGCGCTCGGTAACGGGCTGGTACTCGACGACCGCTGGGTGCTGCTCGACAATCCGCTCGTGACCAACCTGAACGGCGTCTGGAAAGCCTTTGCCGCGCCGTACTGGCCCGAAGTCCAGCAGGCAGGACAGTATCGCCCCCTGGTCATTGGCAGCTTTGCCATCGACTGGGCTATCGCCGGCAACGATCCGCGCTGGTTCCATCTCGTCAACATCCTCTGGCACGCAGGGGCATCACTGCTCGTGTGGTGCCTCATGCGACAGATGCTCTCGCCGGCGGGTGCGCTTGCATCAGCGCTCCTCTTTGCGGTCCACCCGGTGCATGTCGAGGCCGTGGCCAATGTCGTGGGCCGCGCCGAGCCGATGATGACGGTCTTCGTCATCGGCGCACTGCTGCTCCACAACCGACGCAATGTGCTCGCGCCACTGCTGTTCGCGCTGGCGCTCGCGTCGAAGGAAAGTGGCATCGTGTTCCTGGGATTGGCCGCTACAGGCGACTGCCTGCTCCGGAGCGACTGGCGCGGTGCGCTGCGCGAGCGTCGCTGGCTGTACGCGGGCTACGGCGCAGTCGCGATGGCGTATGCGACGGTCCTCGCGCTCATCTTCCAGGGGCGCGTGATCATGGTCCCGGCATCCATCTGGCTCGGAGCGTCAACTGGTGAGCGGCTGCTGACCGTTGTCTCCCTTGTTCCGCACTACGTACGGTTGATGGTGGCACCGCTGGAGCTCAGCGCGGATTACAACCCACGCGTCATCACGCTGGCCACGCATGTGTCGCTGCAGGTGGTGACCGGCTTCGCGCTGCTGGTAATCATCCTGGTCTGTCTCGCGCTCGCGTGGCGTCGCTCACGGGTCGCGTTCTTCGCACTGATCTGGATAGCGGTTGCACTGTCGCCGGTGTCGAACGTGTTCTTCGCATCGGGGATTGGGCTGGCAGAGCGAACGCTGTATCTGCCAAGTGTGGGTTTCGTGGCTCTGGCGGGGCTGCTCTTCGAGTGGGGCGCGCGCCGTCGAGTCACGGCGACGCTCTGGGTGTCGGCGGCGGTGCTGGCGCTCATGGCCGCGCGAACATGGACGCGGACTCCGGTATGGAAGGACAACCGTACGCTCGTCCTCACGACGCTGGCCGATCATCCGGAGTCGTACAAGGTGCATCAGCAGGCCGGTGGCATCCTGCTGCAGATTGGGGACAGTGCGGGCTCCGTGCGCGAGTACGGCATCGCAGCATTTCTGTTCAACCGCGATCCGTATTTCTATCGAGAGGTGGCGGAGGCCGCGCTGCGGAAGCGCGACTTCCACCGGGCGCTGGCGATGCTCGACACGTCGATCGCGCTCATGCCTAACCATCCGAGTCCGTGGATGCGCGCTGCGGACTCGCGCTACAACCTGCGGCAGTATCCGCAGGCGATTGCGGCGGCCAGGCAGGGTTACCATCTCGCGCGAGACTCGGTGAGGGCGCTGGTCGTCATCGCGTTGTCAGCACGCGCGATGGGCGATAACGCGGCTGCGGCGGAGGCGTATCGGACGGGGCTCGTTGATCACCCCGGTTCGTGGGAAATCCACAGTGGGTACGCCGATCTGCTGCTGGACACCGGCGACGTCGAAGCCGCACGTCGCGAGTCGGCGATCGGTGTCCGGCTGAGTGGTGGTACGGTTCCGGCCAGGGCGGTTCAGCGGCGAGTGGATTCGGCGCTAGCGGACTCTGGCAGTCTGCAAGGGACCATGCAAAAAGCCCCGTGACCTCTGTCGCCCGCGCACGTTGACGGTTTTGTAACTCGTTGTATTTGAGCAGGTTGGGTGACGGGACACCATTGGTCCGACCGTTGCCTTGTATGTTCCCGTCGCCGGCGTCGCTGGCTGGCGTTTCCCGCACCACCCCATTGGAGGCTTTATATGAAGAGCATGCGCAAGGGCTTCACGCTGATCGAGCTTTTGATCGTTGTCG
>JBKJRV010000420.1:0-3108 GCA_046593115.1 Gemmatimonadaceae bacterium | reverse complement strand
ACAGGCGGAGAGGATGAGCAGGATCGGCACCATTGCGCGCGATGTGATTGGCATACGGAATCTTGTCAGTGGTGGGAGAAAGCAATGGCCGCCACGAGCAGAGTCGTGGCGGCCATTTGTCCAACGCCGGCTCGAGGCGATGCGCCGTGAACCGGAAACCCGTTACCGGGTGGCGATCAGGCGACCGCTTGCCCAGGACGAGCCGGCGATGGGACTGGAACTAGACAATGGATCACCTCCTCTGTTTCGGGTTCGACATAGGGCGGAACGACACGTTTGGCTCCGACCAGCTTCTGGCCGGAAACCGGCCAGCGCGAACAATAATCGGGGAGGCGGCGCTGCACAATCCGGTCTTTCAGTACGCCGAATTCCCCCACACTCGCGCCGTAACGAACGATATCGAACCCGCCCGAACCACCACGTCGCCGAGATCGATGGACCGGCCGGCGGTATGTCCCTCGCCTGGCATCGTCACCTTCAACGACTGCGTGCCCACGGGCACCTGCAGCCTGAGCACTCCCAACTGCGAGGGCAGTACCTGCCAACTGCGCGTGTCAGCGCGCTCGAGCAGGTTCCCGGCGATTTGCACCGCGATTCCGGCCACCCAGCCGTGCTTCTCCCTGGCTGCCTTCTTCTTTTTATCCTTTGCGTCGCCTTCGACGGCCTTCTCAGCCGCGGCGGCAAGCGCCTGCTTGACTCCCGCGCGAGCAACGGCGCGCGCGAGGAGAAAGGCGGCCTGCCGGTTGTAGTCGGCCACCGCGGCATCGGACAGGTCCGCCTGCAGAAGCATCGGCGCCGCGCTTCCATCGGCGAGTGTGATCCACGGGCGGGCGGTCAGGACAGACGGACGGTCATACACCGGCCACGCGATCTTCATCCAGACGTCCGATTTCCGAACCACGGTCCCGGATTCCCGGCCCCGCTCACGATGCTGTTTCGCTGGAATGCGGCTTTCGTACTCGAGGTTTCCCGTCCGTGAGTGCCGCACCTTGCGAAGCGCATCGACGCTGACCCGGTGGGCATGGTTGCTCACATCGTCGCCGTCACGGTCCGCAAACAGGGTCACGTCGTGCTCGCCCACGGCAATCAGGAGTTCCTGCTCCACCTTGTGTGCGACGAATCCATACTCGAGCACAACGAGCACCTCGCCGTAGTCGGGCCTCTCCGTGCCGGCCAGAGCAACCGTCCGCGCGGGCGTCACGCTCGTGTGCTTCGGGCCACCCATGCGCACTGACCTGAAGGCGCTGTCACCCGCGAGGCGTCTCGCATTTCGGTAAGCGACGTCAGCGTCGTTGGCATCACCCGTCGCCTCGAATACCGCACCGGCCACGTACCGCAGCAGCGCGCGAGTGCTCGCGTCCATCTCGCCGCGTTTCTCATCAAATCGCTCGAGCAGCGAGCTGAGACGACGCGCCTCCACGGCCGCATCCTCCATCTCCCCCAGTTTCAGATACGCGAGCATTCCGTAGTAATGCACCAGCAGCCGCTCATTGTCGCCCGGCATGTACGGAAGCGCCCGATCACTGGTAACCATCGACAATGATCCCTTCGACACGCTTTTCGTATAGCGATCCTCGGCCATGTCGTGCGCCTGCTGCAGCGCATGCACGCTTTTCCGGTATTCGCCGGCATAGTATGCCGTGAGGCCGATGTACAACTGGGCGAGCAGTTTGTCGTCGGGACGGTACTCACCCTTTCGGGCCAGCTTCGCCAGCGCGGTGTTCGCCTGCCCGTACGCGAGCGAACGGCGCAGCAGATAATCCTGGCTCTGCTGGCCGTTCGGACGGACGTCGTACGACGCCATCGTGGAGCGGAGCACACCGCATCCGCTCACGCTGGCCCACAGCCCGATCGCCGCCAATGCGCGCACGATCGGGACCCTCTACCTCGACTGCTTCTCGAGCACGATCACACGCTCCCGGGCATGTGCGATCGCGTCCGCCAGCTTCGCATAGGCATCACCCTGCACCTTGATCTTCTCGATCTCCATCTGGTGCAGGAACCGCTGATACCGCATGAGCGCTTCAAGCGGGCGCAGCTCCTGGTCGAGCAACGTCGCCGTCTTGTACTGCAGCGTGGCATCGTTTGGACTGAGGACGCTCGCGCGATCGTAGCGATCGAGCGCTGCCTTGCGGTTACCCGAGACCAGCAGGGCATCCCCGTCCCGGACGAGCGCTGCGGCCTGCGCGCGCACACGGCCATCCGCCGTCTCATCCGCCGGCGCACTGACGACGCGAATGCCCTGCGGCTCGCGGTAGCTGTAGGTGGTCACCCGATTGTCGGCGAGCTGGACGATCGCGACCTCGCCCGACATGTCACGCGGCGGCGTGCCCGGCGACCGCGCCACCATCACCATCGAGGCGCCCGACTCGCGAATGGACCAGGTACTCTCAGTGCTCCGCGTGGCGGCCATGACCTGATTCACGTTCATGCCGAGGGCAAGCTCTCCGCGGCTGAGCGCGTTGCAGATGGCCGGTGCGCAGTCGCGTGCGGCCAGGAGCGTCAGGGAATCGCGACGGCTGGCGAGCGCGTCGCGATGCACCTCTGTCCGTGAGCGGACGGCATCGACCTTGGCGTCGCTTGTCGGGACACGATCGCCGTTCTGCATGATGGGATCTTCGTTGATGCGCCGCGGACCGTTGCACGCGGCGAGCGCTGCGGCGCTCAGCAGGACCAATGTGCGTTTCATGATAGTTCTCCGTTACCAGCCGATGCGGCGGCGGTCGATGTACTTCTTGATCCTGTGCTGTCCGATCCAGACCTTCTCGTTCGATTCGAGATCGAGCAGCGTGGCGTCCACCTGGTAGTACACGATCTTTTCGCGTCCCTCCTGGTCCTCGATGGCCTGGACATCACCCTGGAGCATGTACCGGGCACCCTGTTCCTTCGCCAACGCAGCGCGGGTTGTGGCGACGGCATACTGCTGCTGATCATCGCGTTCGGCCCGCATAGTGGTACGCTCGCTGGAGCTGGCGACGACGCGCACCGCGGTCGAACCCACAAAGGCCCGCTCGAGCTCGCGGACAAACGTGGCGACCTGGATATGCTCCATGGTGCGGTTGCGAAAGTCGCCGACGATGATGCTTGGCGCGTCACCGCCGTGGCTTT
>JBKJRV010000359.1:0-6909 GCA_046593115.1 Gemmatimonadaceae bacterium | reverse complement strand
TGTTCAAAAGCCCGCTCTCGAGCGGGCTTTTGTTTTATCGGCTACCGAGAGAAGACGTGCCGGTTGCTAACCGGTGATCTCGCGAAGCTGGCTACCCTTGCGCCAGATCTGCACGCTATCGGCGCGCCCGTCGCCATTGGTGTCATTCCACACCTGGACGATCTCGCCCTTGAGATTGACGAACGTCACCCGCTCCGGGACGCCGTTGCCATTCGCGTCGAGATAGCGGACGCGAACACGGGTGCCGCCGATCCACCGATTGACGTCCGTCGTCCGGTTGCCATCGCGAATGGTCGCCACGGAAATCATCTGAGGGAGTGTCCTGGGGATGCGTGCCGGATACACACCGGTATCGCAGCGCCCATCGGCATCCTGGTCGAGACAGAAATCATCCTTGTCGTTCCTGTCGCCGTCGCAGAATCCGTCACGATCCTTGTCATGGCACTTGTCGACGCGCCGAGTGCGGTCGTCGCACACGCCATCGCCGTTTCCGTCCGTGCAGACCGCCGGTCCGCGGGCACGCCGCTTGTCCGTGTCCTTCTCGGTATCCTTATCGGTGTCCTTATTCTTTCGAGCTTGTTTGGAGTTCTTGTCGGTGTCCTTATCCTTGTCCTTTTTCGCCTTCCGATCCTGCTGGCTGGCAACTGGCGCTTCCACCGCTAATGGCGTGGCGCGCACGACGAATGGCCACTCAGGTGACCCGGACGTGGTTCCGACGACGAACACTCCGACCGCGAGACTGAACAGTTCGAGATGCAACATTAGACCTCCTAGGGCTTCCGCCGGGATGCAGTGTCTTTCGTGATTTCATTCTCGAGCTTCGTGGCCTTCACGTCCGCCGACAGTTCAGCCTCGCGCAACTCACCTTCTTCTTCCGCGAGTTTCTGGGCCGCGTCCTGCACGTCCTTGCGCTCGTCTGCAACCTCCTTGTTCGCATCCTTGGCTTCGTCCTTGGCCTGCTCGGTGCCGCTACAGGCCATCGAGAAGAGAAGAAGACCAACCGTTCCAAGCCGATGCACAGATTTCATCGCACGCTCCGCGAGAGGTTACAGATAGTCCGTGAACGACCACAGTCGGTGCAAGGCGCGTTCCCACGATAAACATTGGCAGCTCGTGATTCTACCATGGGCCAGTAAGTGAGGTTCCGCGACAGAGCGGACTTTCACGTGTTTGCGGCCTCGTGGATAGGCGGGATGCTGGTTTTTGCCCGCCGCACCCCGCACTGGTACGCCGATGCGATGCAGGAGGATCGCCTCGTCGAGTGGAGCACCGCCGTGATCTTCCTGATCGCCGGAGCCACGTATCTCCGGCGCGCCTTGAAGCACCGCAGGCTCTTCGATGGTCTGGTGGCTCTGTTCCTGATATTTGTTGCTGGTGAAGAGATCAGCTGGGGGCAGCGGCTGCTGGGCTTCGTGCCACCCACCCCGTTTCTTGCGCACAACGCACAACAGGAGCTGACGCTTCACAACTTCGCCGGTGTTTTCGGCAAGCCGAAGTGGATCCTTGCCTCGGCACTCGTCGCCTACGGGGTCCTGCTTCCGTTGAGTCAGCGGTGGGCAGCGATGCGTGCGGCGGCGACTCGCGCCGGCGCCACAATCCCTCCCGGAGATCTGACGCCATGGTATCTCATCTGCGTCGCTCTGCTGGTGTGGTATCCAGTGGAGTTCACTGGTGAATGGGTGGAGTTGCTCTCCTCGACAGTGTTCCTCGCGGCGGCCGAACTGCGCGGAGTTGTTTTCTGGCTCAGATGCGCAGGCGGCGTCGTCGCAGCGGGCGCCATTATGCTCGCGACCGGAGCCGCGCGCGGCGACGAGCGGCATATCGCCTGCGCCCGGCTCGAAACCTCAGCACTGCTGCACGACATCGTACCTGGCCGCGCTGCGAATCCCTCACTGGCCGAACCCGAAGAGCTGGACAAGCGGCTCCTGAGCGCCGCCGACGACGGGTATCTCGACTTCGCCATGCTCGACAGCCTGAGTCGCGTGCGTTGTGCGGACCAGTCGCAGGAGGATGCGGCTGCGCGACGCCGATATGTCGTCGATCCGTGGGGCACGGCCTACTGGCTCCGGACCAGGAGTGATACGGTCGGCCGGGTTGGACTCGAGGTGTACTCGTTCGGCCCCAACCGGCGCCGCGATGAGGGTTCGCCAGGTAACAGCAGAAGCGATGACGTCGTCGCGGCAGGCCGGTACGTACCGTGATGCTGGTTTTGGCTCTGCTGGAAGCGCCGGGCTGGAATTCGAAGGTCCGCTCGGAAAGACCGGGCTGGAGTAACCGGACACGAAAAAGCGGCGCCGACATTTTCTGTCAGCGCCGCTTCTGCATGCTGGCCTGGCGACTTCAGCGCTGAAGCGCAGACTTCAGTCGGCCCGACGCATATGCCATCGCATCCTTTGCTTTGGGATGCACGGCGCCCATGCCGAAGAACTCATGTGCGACATTGTCCCACTGCTTGATCTCGGTGTCGACGTCGGCGTCCTTCAGCTTCTCGCCGAGCGCCCGACCGTCCGAGCGCAGCGGATCGATCTGGGCGAGGACGATCGTGGTTGGCGGCAGTCCCTTCATGTCACCTTTCAACAGAGAAACGCGCCAGTCATTTGCGTCTTCAGGCGTATTCAGCGCGTGTTTCGCAAACCACTCCATGCCGGCCTTGCTCAGCGGCTTCGCATTCCCATTCTCGATGTACGACGGCGAATTCATGTCGCTGCTGGCAATTGGATAGACCAGCAGCTGGTGCGACGGCATCTTCCACTTCTTGTCGCGTGCCGTCATCGAAACGAAAGCCGCGAGATTCCCGCCAGCGCTCTCACCGGCGATCGCAAGACGAGCGGTGTCTCCACCAAAGCTCGCGGCGTTCTTCACCGTCCATTCGTAGGCTGCCCAGGCATCATCGTGCGCGGCTGGGAACTTGTTCTCGGGACCCTGACGATAATGTGACGACACGACGATCGCGTTGGCGCCATTGGTCAAGCCGCGCGCTGATGCGTCATACGTGTCGAGATCCGCGATCACCCATCCGCCGCCATGGTAGTAGACGATGACCGGGAACGGACCCGTCCCCCTGGGCGTGTAGATGCGCACCTTGATCTGACCAGCCGGACCAGGAATGGTCCGATTCACGACTTTGCCAACCGGCTCCGGTGCAGTAGGCTTGCCCTGCTTCTGCAGCAGCGACTTTACCGCATCGGCCGGTGACGGACCCTTCCTCGCTTCCTGCGGCGTCAGCGTCTCGAGAGGCTTGGCGCCGAGCGCGGCATGTTCGTCGAGCACTGCCTGCATCTCGGCATCGGGCTCGGCCATCTTCTCAGGAGCCTTGTCCGCAGACTGACCAGCGACAGACGCCATGGCCCCCGAGGTGTCCGTGCCGTCCTTCCTGTCGCCGCCGCCTGCACACGCAGTCGCAGCCAAACTCGCCATGGTCAACAGCAGTATGCCCGCTCGTACGCGAGTGCCTTTCACTTCCCTTGTCATCGGACCTGCCTCCTGTCATGTGATTGCCCCATCCCGCCCTTCCACCCCGCGGAGGCTCCGCGCGCGCGTGTGCCAGCGACTTGAGCAAGGCGCGGTCCAATAATCCGGTGCTCATGCTAATCCGCGGGCGTGACCGAGTGGTGCGGAGCGGGGTCTTTCCCTCACAATGCGCACTCTAATCATCGTCGCCGCCTCAGCCGCGCTCGGGTGCTCTCACGCTTCCGCACCCGCCGCCGACAACCCCTCGCTTGCGGCACTGCGCTCGGCGCCGCCGTCCGCGGAGGTCGGATTGCAAACGATCATTCTCACCGCATCGCTCTGGCGCGATTTCGAGCCGCCCGTGCCGCCGGGCGGACGGCCGCTCACGGTCGTCATTGTGGTCTCGACGTCGGATAGGGCGATGTGGCCCGCGGTTGAACTGGAGGCCGCGTGGGTCGTGAATGGTCAAGATGTCTGGAGGCCGGTGCTGGAGTATGATCCCCTGGTAGATCCGTATCCCAACACCATTCTCAAGGTTGGCCGCGACGGCCCCAGGTGGGCACCGGGTACCTCGGTGGACGTGGTCGTTCGTGTTCGCGATACGGCGGGCCGCGCCTATCTGATTCAGGCCGCAAACCAATCTGTTCGCAGCGCGAGCTAGAGATCCTGGAAGCGGGGAGGGATCCCTCGAAACGATCGTGAGCCCAACGGACTGCCGCCCGATGATTCTCGACACCATGTTTTCGTGTGCGGAATTACCGTATTTTCGGTGCGGTCTCCCCAGTCCTCAGGATCATGCGAATCGGGATCGATACGCGGACGCTCGCGCTCGTACTTTTCGGATCGGTCGCCACCCACCCTGCGCCGGCGCAAACAACTGACTTCCCGGCGTTCGACGCCTATGTAGCGCGGGCGGTACGCGACTGGGGTGTGCCCGGACTGGCCATCGCCGTCGTATCGGCGGACTCGGCGGTTCTGGTGCGGGGATATGGGGTCCGTACGTTTGGTCGTCCGGAGCCGGTCACGACGCATACGCTTTTCGCCAACGCATCAACCACGAAGGCCTTTACGGCATTTGCCGCCGCCCTGCTGGTGGATGAAGGCAAGTTGCGGTGGGACGACCCGATTTCGCGTCACCTGCCGGGCTTTCAGCTGCTCGATCCCCTCGCCTCCCGCGAGGTCACCATCCGCGACGCCTTCTCGCATCGCGTTGGATTTGGCGATCCCGGCTACCTCTGGTACGGAAGCGGCTCGTCGTGGGACGAGATCGCGCAGCGTGTGCAGCGGGTTCGTCCCGTTACGAGCTTTCGCTCGCGCTACGCGTACAACAACGTGACATACGCTGCCGCCGGAATGGCTGCGGCGGCTGCGGCAGGAACTACCTGGGATCAGCTCATCCAGCGACGGGTGCTCGACCCGCTTGGCATGACCGAAACGTTCACCGGAGAAAAGGCGCTCGGCGGTCGCGCAGACATCGCGTCACCTCATTATCGGGTGAACGACACGACCACCGCGATCACGCGGCTGGATTTCGACGCGATCGCACCGGCAGGAACCATGTACTCGACGGCCGCTGACATGGCCAAGTGGCTGCGCTTCCTGCTCGACTCCTCGCGTGTTCGGCGCGGCGCGCCCCCCATGCTGCGGCCGGCCACGTTCACGGAGCTGTTCACGCCACAATCACTGATTCGGGGGGAGCAGTTCTATCCCACCGCACAGCTCACGAAACCCAACTTCACAGCCTACGGCCTCGGCTGGTTCCTTCACGATTATCGAGGCGAGATGGTCGCGTTGCACACGGGGAGCATCGACGGCTTCGTAGCGATCGTTGCGCTGCTGCCTTCGCGGCGCACCGCGATCGCCGTGATGGCCAATCTCGATCATGCGGAACTCCGTCACGCGCTCGTCTACGATCTTTTCGACCGTGTGCTTGATGCGTCGAGTGACGTCCGTCCCCTGCCCCGTCGTGACTGGAGCCGCGATCTGAAGGTGCTGTATGACTCGATTGGAGCACAGGGCGCAGTCCGACGTCGCGAGGAGGAAGCAAAGCGAGTCGCGGGAACGAAGCCGACGCTCCCGCTGGAGCGATATACCGGCACATATGCCGATTCGCTGTTCGGCGAGGCAACGGTGAGTCTGGTGAAGGGCACGCTGGTGCTCTCCCGCAGCCCACTGCTGACGGGAACGCTCGAGCACTGGAACTACGACACCTTCCGCATCCGATGGAACGCGCGATATCTCGGCACCGACTTCCTGACCTTTCGCTTCGCCACGGATGGAAGCGTGAACGGGATTGCCATGGACGGGCAAGAGTACGGTCGCCGCCCCCAACCGAGGCGATGATGGCAGCGCCGCGCTTATTATTGACAGTGTGATGCGGGCCGCACAACCACGCACACGCACCACGCACGTAAACCTTTCCTCAGCTCGGAATAAATCTCTTGGCTCCGCAATTCATTTACGTCATGAAGGATTTGCGCAAAGTCGTCCCGCCGTCGCGGGAGATTTTGCGTGGCATCTGGCTCTCGTTCTATCCCGGTGCGAAAATCGGTGTGCTCGGGGCGAACGGCGCGGGCAAGTCCACGCTGCTCCGTATCATGGCGGGCGTGGATCACGATTTTCAGGGCGAGGCGTGGGCGCACGAAGGCACCCGCATTGGCTACCTGCCTCAGGAGCCGCGACTCGATTCCGCCAAGGATGTGAGAGGCAATGTGGAGGATGCCGTCGGACCGCAGCGCGCCCTGCTGAAGCGGTTTGAAGAGATCTCCAACAAGTTCGCCGAGCCGATGTCTGACGCCGCGATGGAGAAGCTGCTGGGGGAGCAGTCGCGCGTGCAGGAGCAGATCGATGCGCACAACCTGTGGGAGCTCGACCGGAAGATCGAGATCGCGATGGACGCGCTGCGTCTCCCGCCACCCGACGCTGACGTGTCGACGCTATCGGGTGGTGAGAAACGCCGAGTGGCGCTGTGCCGGGTACTGCTCGAGGAGCCGGACATGCTGCTCCTCGACGAGCCGACCAACCATCTCGACGCCGATTCGGTAGCCTGGCTCGAACGCTATCTTGCCGACTTTCCGGGGACGGTGGTCGCCATCACGCACGACCGGTACTTCCTCGACAATGTCGCCGGTTGGATCCTGGAGCTCGATCGGGGGGCCGGGATTCCGTACGAAGGCAACTATACCTCGTGGCTGGATCAGAAGCGGACGCGCCTTGCCCAGGAAGAAAAGATTGCGTCGGCCCGGCAGCGCACGCTCGAACACGAGCTCGAATGGGTGCGGATGGCGCCGCGAGCCCGGCAGGCCAAGAACAAGGCGCGCATCCAGAAGTATGAGGAGATGGCGAGCGCCGACCGCAGCGAAAAGGTGATGCAGAACGAGATTGTGATCCCACCGCCGGCTCGGCTGGGCAACGATGTCGTCATCGCGAAGGGCGTGAAGAAAGCCTACGGCGACAAGC
>JBKJRV010000377.1:0-7604 GCA_046593115.1 Gemmatimonadaceae bacterium | reverse complement strand
TGCTCGGCTGGCGTCGCGAGCACGGCGATATCGGGCGTCTCCTTCGAGACATCCCGTTCGAGTTGCTCGATGTCCCTCACGATGTGCGCGTCCCACTTCTTCCCGACCTTGGACGGGTCGCTGTCGTAGACCGCCACCACGGTGAATCCCCGCTGCGCGAAGCCGCGGTACTGCGCGAGCGCCGCCCCGATCTTGCCGGCGCCGATGATGATCACGCGCCATTCGCGCTCAAGGCCAAGAATCTTTCGCAGCCGGTCGCGGAGCTCGGGCACCGCGTACCCGAGACCGCGCTTGCCGAAGGAGCCGAACAGCGACAGATCCTTGCGTACCTGCGCCGACGTCGTGCCCCCGAGCCGGGCAAGTTCGTCGCTGGAAATCGTCAACTGCCCCCGGCTCTCGAAATCCTCGAGAAACCGGAGGTAGAGCGACAGACGGCGAACCGTGGATTCAGCTATGCGTTTCACTGGCAGGGGCGCTTGTGAATTCATTCACAAGTCTACGTCCCGCCACGGCGTTATTGAAGCGGCGCGCTCTGAGCCCATGGAATAGCCAGATCACAAAAATGAGTTTTCCACTCTGTCGCGGACCTACTTCACGACCTGTGTTCGCATTATCTTCGGGCATGCCTGTCCACGTCACGTCCGAGATCGGTCGCATGAAGTCGGTGCTCGTCCACACCCCTGGACCCGAGCTCCTCGCGGTCACGCCGAGCACTCGGGAAGATTACCTCTACGACGACATCATCGACGTCGACATTGCCCAGCGCGAGCACCGGCGGTTCGTCGCCGTGCTGGAACGCTTCGCAACGGTTTACCACGTCCGTCCGCTCCTCGCCGAGGTCGTCCAGCGCGCCGACGTGCGCGAGCTGCTCATTCGGGAGACGATGGACATCGTGCCGCTCGAGCCGCTCGCGAAGGAGTTGAGCGAGCTGCCACCTGCCGAGCTCGTGCAGATGCTCGTGGAGGGACGCGAAGAGGAGCCGGGACCACTGGCCAAGACGCTTAACGAAGCCGGCTACGCGCTGCCCCCAATGCCGAATCTGTTCTTCACACGCGACTCGGCGATGGGCATCGGTGAGCATGTCATGATCGGCTCCATGCGCTTCGGCGCCCGGTGGACGGAGGAGCTCATTATGAAGGCGCTCTTCATCGGCCACCCTGCGCTCGCGAACAAAGGCATTCTTTACGACGGCTCCATCGAGCGACGCCTCAATCACACGCTGGAAGGCGGTGACGTACATCCGCTGCGCTCCGACACGTTGCTCATTGGATTCAGTGAGCGCTCCAGTCCCGCCGCCATCGACAAGATGACGGAACTGGTGTTCGAGCACACGTCGATCACGAACGTCATTGTCGTCGTTATGCCTGCCGAGAACACCGCCATTCATCTCGACATGATCTTCACCCATGTCGACAAGGAGCTGTGCGTGGTGTATCCGCCACACTTTGTCGGCGCGGAGCGTCTGCCTATTCTCCACTGGCGAAAGGGGCAGCGGCAGGTGAAGGAGATGCCCAACATCTTCGCTGCGCTGCAGGCGGTGGACCTGCCGATGGAGCCGATCTTCTGCGGCGGAGACCGGCGGATCATGCAGGAGCGCGAACAGTGGGGATCGGGCTGCAACTTTGCCGCCCTGCGACCTGGCCTTGTCCTCGGCTACGGTCGTAACAAGGCCACGCTACACGAGATGCAGAAGATGGGCTTCCGGCTCATTACGGCGACGGGATTGCTGGATGGGCAGGAACAGATTGGGGATGACGAGCGCGCCGTGATTACGTTCGAGGGCAGTGAGCTCGTGCGGGGCGGGGGTGGTGCGCGATGCATGAGCTGTCCCATCGAGCGAGAAGATCCATGGGGTTAGGCGTCACGACGCGTCCCGAGGACACCGTGCTCACCGACCGGGCGCTCTCCTTCCTGTCGTCGGGGCCCGCCGATGCCTCGGCCCTCATCTCGTACGTGTGCAATCTGCCGGGCGCGCCAAAGCTCGTTGCTGAGCACATTGCGTCGGCGCTCTTCGCGGGGCGAAAGGAATTCGTTCGCGATGGCCAGGGACGATGGCTGCTGCGGAGTTCCGCGTCACAGTCCGCAAACGCGACGCTCGCCGCGAATCTCGAGGCACCGGTCACCCTGCCGCCGACGCTCCCGGTCGCGGCCCCTCCGTCGCGAAGCCGGGTCCGTGAACGGGGCCGCGGGGATACGCAGCACCCGACGACGACGGATATCGTCGGCCCGCTGAGCGCGACGCCTTCGCACTCTCCGTATCTTCTGCGCGACATGAGCTTCGTCGTGGTTGACGTCGAAACGACTGGCGGCGGTTTCTACAGTGGTCATCGGATCACCGAATTTGCCGCCGTCTCGGTGCGCAATGGCGAGATCGAGGACGTTTTCGAATCGCTTGTGAATCCGGAGCGATCGATTCCGCCATGGATCAGCAAGCTCACGAACATCACGTGGGACATGGTCAAGGATGCACCAAGGTTCCGCGATATAGGCGATCGGGTGATTCAGTCGCTGGAAGGGCGTGTCTTCGTTGCACATAACGCCGGATTCGATTGGCGGTTCGTGACCGCCGAAGTGCAGCGCGCGACCGGACGCCAGCTCGAAGGCCCTCGACTCTGCACCGTGCGTCTCGCGCGAAAGCTCCTGTCGCACCTGCGCAGCCGCTCGCTCGGCTCCTTATCGAACTACTATGGCATTGAGAACAGTGCTCGGCATCGCGCCGCGGGTGACGCGATCGCGACGGCGCACGTGTTGTCTCGTTTGCTCGCCGAGGCGCAGGGTCGCGGTTGCGAGTGCTGGGAGGATCTTCAGAAGCTGGTGAATGCCCGGGGCGGGAAGCAACGCCGGCAGCGCCGCCCGCCCGCGTCGCCGCACTCCACCGCGAACGACACCAGCGCGTGACCGCGCCAACACCACTGGTGGAAAGTCGCATGCTGGGGCGGTGGAAGATTCACGCGATTCAGGCCGGCGGGCAGAAGCTCGATGGCGGCGCGATGTTCGGCGTGGTGCCCAAGCCGCTCTGGGAGAAGCGCATCCCCGCGGATGAGCGCAATCGTATTCCGCTCGGGATGCGCTGTTTGCTGATCGAGCACGAGGACGGTCCCATCCTCATTGACACCGGGTCCGGGAATAAGGAGGACGCAAAGTTTCTCGACATCTATGGCATCGACAACGCAGGCGCGGAGGGTCGCACGATGCTCGAGGATGGGTTGAAGGCGGCCGGATTCAGCACGGATGATGTGCGCATGGTGATCAACAGCCACCTGCACTTCGATCATGCCGGCGGCAATACGTTTCGTGACGCGGCGGGACTCGTCCGACCGACGTTCGGTTCCGCGAACTACGTAGTGCAGCGGAAAGAACTCGAGTACGCGACGCTTACGAATGAGCGCACGGCGGCCAGCTATTTCCCCCATAATTGGGAATCCATCCGGCGCGCGGGGCAGATGCACCTGGTCGATGGGCACACGGATCTGCTGGACGGGATCACGCTGCTTCCGTCGCCCGGACATACGCCGCATCACCAGTGCATCCTGATGCAGTCCGCGGGGGAGAAGGCCCTGTATCTGGCTGATCTCTGTCCCACCGCCGCGCACCTGCCGCTGCCGTGGATCATGGGGTACGATGTCGAGCCGCTCGTGACCCTGGAGAGCAAGCGTCGGTTGTTCAAGCGCGCGCTCGATGAGCAATGGTTACTGGTATTCGAGCACGATGCGACGGTCGCATGGGGCCAACTCCAGCACGACGGGAAGAATTACCGGCTGGGCGACGCGGCGCTTCCGTGAGTCCTGTCGCACCGAGGCACGCCATCGGCAATGCGTATATGGTCGCGGGCACAACGCAACCGGCATAACGGGTCAGTCTCTTTCGTCTCACATTCCTACCATGGCCAACGATGCTGCTTGGACTGCGAACCGTCGTCTACAAGGTGCCCGATCTCCCGAAGGCGAAAGCCTGGTATAGCACGACGCTCGGCATCACCCCCTATTTCGACGAGCCCTTTTACGTCGGGTTCGAAGTCGGTGGCTTCGAGCTGGGATTGGATCCCGACGTGTCGAAGCAAGGTCCCGGACCTGGTGGAAGCACGGCATACTGGGGAGTGAAAGATCTCGCGGCGACCATGCGGACCCTGGGCGCTGGCGGCGTAACGGTCGCCGCACCGATGCAGGAGGTCGGAGAGGGAATCAAGGTCGCGACCGTTGCGGATCCGTTCGGCAATTTGATAGGGCTCATCGAGAACCCCCACTTCGTGGCGAAGTGATCGTGGGGTCATCCCTTCCCGGGTGAATTAGCGCGACTCTGGCTCCCCGAACGGCACTGCCGCCCCGAGTCGCATGCTGGCAGGACACCCGCCGACGGTGTTGGCTTGACTCGACGCCGCAAATCCTCTAACTTCCTTTCTGACAACATGCTAAGCAGGCCTTCGCTGGCCTCACCCTCTGGCCCTCGCGCGCAGTTCGCGAGGTGTGCTGCAGGAGTCCAGGAACCGATTCGCCCCACGCGTAGCGTGGAGCTGGTCGTTCGTTCGCGGACTCCATCGGGAGCTCGCGATTTTTTTTGTGTGTTTATTTTTCACGCACCACGCACCACGCACCACGCACCACGCACCACCTACCACGCACCACTGTAGTACGCACCACGCAGTACGCAGCAGGTAACAGGCCTCGACTTCCGTTCTCAGGAGCCCGTCTATCCAGGACACCACCAAGCGCGTACGGGTCAATCGTCAGATCCGCATTAGTCCTCTCCGTGTAATCGGCGCTGACGGCAGTCAGCTCGGCATTCTCGAAGTGGACGCGGCGATGGCGATGGCCGAGTCGCAGGGACTCGATCTGGTCGAAGTGGCACCGCTTGCTCGGCCGCCGGTGGTTCGGATCATGGACTACGGCAAGTACAAGTTCGAACAGGCGAAGCAGGCCAGGGTGGCGAAGAAAAAGCAGCACATCATTCACTTGAAGGAAGTGAAGTACCGGCCGGGCATCGACGATCACGACTTCGATACGAAGACGCGGCACGCGCGCCGATTCCTGGAAGAGAAGAACAAGGTCAAGGTCACGATGCAGTTCCGTGGCCGGCAGGTAGCGCACCCCGAGTTGGGCAAAGTGGTGCTCGATCGGATCGCGTCGGACCTCGCGGACATCGCCAAGGTGGAGAGCGAGGGAAGGCTGGAAGGCAAATTCATGACAATGATTCTCACGCCCAAGTGAGCGGAGTTTAGCAATGCCGAAGATGAAGAGTCACCGCGGCGCCAGAAAGCGCTTTTCGGTGACGGGAACCGGGAAGGTCAAGCGACACAAGGCGTTCAAGAGCCACATCCTGACCAAGAAGACCTCCAAGCGGAAACGCCGCCTGCGCCAGGCCACCGTGTTCACGGTGCCGGGTGAGATCAAGCACATCAAGCGCCTGCTCCAGGCATAAGGGAGGACACGTATGCCACGCGTTCGATCGAACGTTGCGCGACTGAAGCGCAAGAAGCAGGTGATGAAGGCTGCGCGCGGCGCTTTTGGTGCCCGCAGCAAGCTGTGGAAGGCCGCGAAGGAGACTGTCGAGCGCGGCTGGAAGTACGCGTACCGTGATCGCAAGAACAAGAAGCGTGATTTCCGTCGCCTCTGGATCGTGCGTATCAATGCCGCCGCGCATCAGAACGACATGAATTACAACGCGTTCATGAACGGGTTGCGCCGGGCCGGCATCGAGATCGACCGGAAGGTGCTCGCCGATCTGGCCGTGCGCGATCCCGCCGCCTTTGCGTCGCTCGCGGAGAAGGCCCGGAGCGCGCCCAGCGCCGCGTAGATGTCCCGGCGGGCGCGCTGTCGGCGCCGTGGGTGGTACGTGGTGCGTGAGCAGCGACGGCAACGTCGCCACTTGCGCACCACTTTTCACGTAGTCCCAACTCCTTCCGCGCCTGGTATTACATGACGCTCGCCGATCTGCTCGACCAGGTTCAGTTGCTGAAATCTTCCAGTCTGACCGCCATCGATGCGGCCAGAACCGAAGCAGCGCTGAGCGAGGAACGCACTCGGCTCGTGGGCCGAAAGGCTGGCGCGCTGACGGAGCTCATGAAGGCCCTGCCATTGCTTCCGGTGGAGGAGCGACGCCCTGCCGGTGCGGCCATCAACGATTTGAAGGCCCTGATAGACGCCGCGCTCGACGCACGCGGCGCGGCGCTCACGCAGCACGCAGTACGAAGCCCGCAGCAGGATCTCTCTCTCCCCGGTCGTCGCACGTGGCGTGGTGCAAAGCACCCAACCACCCTCGTGATGGAAGAGATCGAAGGGATTTTCCGCGAGTTGGGATTCACCATCGCGCTGGGCCCCGAGGCCGAGACCGACTGGTACAACTTCGGCGCGCTTAATTTTCCGGGCGACCATCCGGCTATGGACATGCACGACACGCTCTACCTGGGCGACGGCGTGCTGCTGCGCACGCACACGTCGCCCGTGCAGGTGCGGACGCTGCAGAAATACCCACCCCCCATTCGCGTGCTCGTCCCCGGCAACGTCTATCGCCGCGATTTCTTCGATCCCTCGCACGCCCCCATGTTTGCCCAGGTGGAAGGACTCGCGGTGGACGAAGGGATCAGCTTCGTGGACCTCAAGGCCACGCTCACGCACTTCACGAAGCAACTCCTTGGCTCCGCACGCACGCGCTTCCGCCCGAGCTATTTCCCGTTCACGGAGCCCTCCGCGGAAATGGACGTGGAGTGTCAATTGTGCAAAGGGTCCGGATGTCCCGCATGCAAGGGGACCGGTTGGTCGGAGATCCTCGGCGCCGGGATGGTACATCCGGGTGTACTCGATGCGGCGGGCGTGGACAGCGAGAAGTACACGGGGTGGGCGTTCGGCATGGGGCCGGGACGGATCGCCATGCAGCGCTATGGCATTCCCGACATCCGGCTCCTCTACGATTCGGACGTGCGCTTTCTCGAGCAATTCGCCACGTGAACATTTCCCGAAACTGGCTCGGCGCGCTCGTTGAGACGGATCTCACGGCGCCGCAGCTCCGTGATCTCATCACGGAGCGATGCGCGCCCGTCGATGAGATCATTGCGCTCCGCGCCGACCTCGAGGCCATCGTCATCGCCCGGGTCGTGTCCGCGGAAAAGCATCCCGATTCCGATCACCTGTCCGTGACGAAGGTGGACGCCGGAGGCGCCGAGCTGCTCGACGTCGTGTGCGGCGCGCCGAACGTCACCGCGGGAAAGTTGTATCCCTTTGCGCCGACCGGCACAGTCATGCCCGGTGGCCTGAAGATCGAGCGCCGGAAGATTCGAGGCGCCGTCTCCAATGGCATGCTCTGCTCCGCGCGAGAGCTCGGCCTGGGCGAGAATCACGAAGGGATCATGGAGCTGGATATCGAGGCCGAGCCCGGAACGCCATTCCTGCGCGCGGTGCCGGTCGGCGACTCGCGCATTGTCGTTGATGTGACGCCCAATCGTCCGGATCTCCTTTCGCACCTGGGGGTCGCGCGGGAAATTTCGGCGGCCACCGGCAAGGAGCTGCGGCTGCCGGCGTTCGAAGGCGCGAGCGCGACTGCCGTTGCCCCTGTGGAGCCTGTGACTGTCGAGGGTCGAGCGGGCAGCATCACCGTGCGGGTCGAGGACGCAG
>JBKJRV010000173.1:0-9562 GCA_046593115.1 Gemmatimonadaceae bacterium | reverse complement strand
GCTGCACGGTGAGCCCGTCCTCACCTGGGGGCTCTGGCGCGATCCTGGGCAGGACCAGGTAGCGGACGACGATGGCGAGAATCGCGACCGAGACGGCGATCCAGGCGCGCTCCCAGGCGAAAAAATACGGTCGTCCGGTGGCGTAGCGGCGCAGCAGGACGAAGAGCGCCACGAGCAGGAGCGATGCGCCGAGCTGGGCGGCACCCCCGAGCAGGGACAGGAGGGCGCGAACCTCAAACATGGGGCGTCCGCGGTCCAATGAGCCAGCGCGGGCGGGCCGTTGCAACAATGTCGCCGGCCTCATCCCGAACCGTGGCCTCGAGCTCGTATTCGCGACGCACTCCGGGCTCGGGTGCTGGTGCGGTGCACTCCGCCACGAGAGTGCCGCGCGCCTTCTTCGTATAATCGATGGAGAAGCCGACGAGGATGCCGCGCATGTCGCGGGGCAGGCCACACATCATGGCGAGCCCCGATGCCGCCTCCGCGAGATTCACGAGGGCGACCGCATGTACCGAGCTCAGGTGATTCCGCACCTTGCGCCGATCACGGAGCCGTACGCGCGCGAATCCGGCGCGCAGCTCGACGACCCGCGCCCCGATGCTCCCGGTGTACGGCGCGGCAATGCCCAGCAGCAGCGAGAAAATCCAGCTGCCACCGGGTAGCCGGTGGAGCCGATTCCATATGCGCTGGAGGGATTCGCCATCGACCGCCGGAAGCAGGGACACGGTCAGAGGATGCGCGAAAAGACGTGTACCGCGCGCTCGAACAGCCGCTCCTTCAACGGTCGCCTGCGGAACGACGCCAGATCGATCGCATCCGAGTATTCGAGATCCTCGAGAAACATTCGCTCAGCGCGCGCGCCGACGTCCCTGTCGATCGTGAGCAGCACCGTTTCATCGTTGAACGCCAGCGAACGATTATCGAAGTTCATCGTGCCGACAATGGTGTAGGTGCCATCCACGACCATGGTTTTCGCGTGCATCATCGTGGGCCGGTACTCATAAATGCGAACACCTGCTTCGAGCAACTCCTCGTAACGCGCCCGTCCGGCGTGCCAGGTGCTTTTTACGTCCCCTTCGCGGCCTGCCGTCAGGATACGAACATCGACCCCGTGCTTCGCCCGGTCGGCGAGCAGCCGGCGGAAGTCATCGTCGGGAACGAAGTAGGAGTTGGCGACATACAGCCGCTTGCGCGCTCCCACGATGCTGAGCGCCAGCAGCCGTTCGCCGATGGTGCTGCCGATGGTTGGCGCGGCGTGCACGATGCCGGCGACGGCGGGACCATCCTTCGAAATGTCGTCCACCGGGAAGAACAGGTTACCGGAGATGAGCTCGCCAGTGGGCTCGCACCATCCGTCCGCGAACGTGGCCTGCAGCTGCATCACCGCCGGACCGGTGAACCGGACGTTCGTATCCCGCCACTGATCCTTGTGACGGCCGTCGCCGTACCACTTGTCGTCGAGCCCGAACCCGCCCGTGTACCCGATCTTCCCGTCGATCACGACGACGCGGATGTGGGAACGACTTTGCAGCTTGTGGAGCTGCATGAACTTGAAAGCGCGGAAGCTCGCGCATTTGACGCCGGCGACCGTCAGCGAGTCGAACCACGCCTTCTCGAGACTCTGCGAGCCGAACGCGTCGTGGAGGAAGAGGATGGTGACGCCGGCTCGCGACCGCTCGACGAGAATGTCGCGCATCTCGTTAGCCATCCGGCCGGGCTTGCAATAGTACATCTGCAGCGTGATCGACGACTGTGCCGCCCGAAGATCCGCCCAGAGCCTGGGATAGGTATCGTCTCCGCACGTCATGAGCTCGACGACGTGCCCGTCGTTCAGCACACAACCGGTGTGGAGGCCGATCGTCTCGCGAAAAGCCTTGTCGCTGACCGCCGGCGGCTCCTCGGCGTCGTCGAACGTCTTCACGACCTTGATCGGCGTGCCCTTCGTGAGGTGTTGAAACCCTACGAGCGCGAAGAACAGCCCGATGATGATTCCGAGGAGGGTGACAGAGGCCGTGATCAATTGAGCTCCGGGCGAAAGCGGCGCGCGTTATGGCAGAGGGTAATCGAAAGCAGTGACGCTGGCTTGTCGAGAAGTCGCCCTGGTCGAACGGTGACTGGCATCGTTGTCAGGTCTGGGACTGACGGTGGACGGATTCAACGGATTCGAAACGACATTTTCACGGATCGCGCCGATCCGGGGCAAGTGCATCGCCGCGGGCAATTGCTAATGACTTCGTGGCAAAATATAAAGAGCCGCGGAGCAATGGCTCCGCGGCTCTTCAAAAAAAGAAAGCTATTTTGGCGAAGACATTGTCGAGCGCCTGGCGGAGCAATCCGTTGAATCGCGCCGGTCAATCCGTTGAATCCGGGATCACTCGCAGTTCCGTACCGCGTTTAATGCTCGCAGTTCCGTACCGCGTTTGATGCTCGCAGTTCCGTCCGTGACTGGATGCTCGCCGTCCAATCCCCTCCCAGATACCAGCTGCCTACTTCACCATCTGCAGCTCGATACCCGGCGCCGGCGTAAACGACGTTTTCAGAATCTCGCGCGTCGCCTTGTTCACCCAGTACCTGAACTTCTGGCCTGCGGTCTCCGTCTCCACCACCCAGGCCTCAACCGGCGCGGTGCCCGCTGCCCCGGTGATCTGCTCCGAACCCGCAACGCGGACCGAAACCCACGTCTTGCCGCCCGCCTCCACCAGGTAGCCCGGCAGCTTCACCGCATAGTCCGGTGCGAGCGGCAGGACTTGAAGCATGAGCTCCAGCGAACCAACGTCGAACAGCGCAACATCCGACGTCAAATCAATGGGCGTGGCCGACGCGCCCGACGCCGGCACTGAGCTGCCTGTGATCTTCGTGCCATTGAATTCAATGGCCAGTGTTCGCTGTGCGGACTTCCCACGATGCCGAATCGGCGCGAAGGTCGCCTGCTTGAAGACCACCGTGTCGATGCTCTGGCCGATCATCGGCGACGAGATGTTCTGGACGAGTGTGACTTCCCCGTTCGCGATACGAACGTCGTCCGTCACCTTGCCCACTTCCTGCGTCTGGCCACCGCGGACGAGCAGCATCCGCCTGGTGAAGCTCCCCGCGCGAAGCGTGGCGCCATTCAACGCCCCATCGCCCACCTTGAGCTCTGCCGCCTCCGCCTTCGCCGGGGCCGCCGCGAGCTTGAGGGTATCGACCTTCACCGTCATGGCGGCGATGCGCTTCGACACGGCCGCCGGCACGGTCGGCTGCGCGCGACCGCCCAGGCAATCCTTCAGGAACAGCTCCATCGCACGATAGAGCGCCACGCGATTGTCCGCGTTCGCGAACCCGTGCCCCTCATCCTTCGCGATGAGGTACTGCACGTTCACGCCGCGATCTCGCAGCGCGATCACGAGCTGATCCGCCTCGAGCTTGGTCACCCGCGGATCGTTGGCGCCCTGCACGACGAGCAGCGGCGCCGTAATGCGATCCACGAAGTACAGTGGCGACACTTCCTTCATGCGCTCACGGTCGGCCGGCTTCGCCGGATCGCCGACAAACCGGAACCACGTGCCTTCCAGGAAGGGACGCCAGTACGCCGGAAAGCTCTCCACCAGCGTGATCAGCGACGACGGGCCCACGTAGTCCACACCGCATGCAAACACGTCGGGCGTGAACGTGACTCCGGCCAACGTCGCATACCCGCCGTAGCTGCCACCGTAGATGGCCACCTTCTTCGGATCGGCATAGCCCTTCTCGATCGCCCACTTCACGCCGTCGATCAGGTCGGCGTGCATTGCCTTGCCGAACTGGCCCACGGCGGCATTGTAGAACTTCTTGCCGTAGCCCGTGGACCCACGGTAGTTGATTTGCAGCACGGCATACCCGCGATCCGCGAGCAGCTGCACCTCGGGGTTGTACCCGTACGAATCGCGCGCCCACGGTCCGCCATGAACGTTGAGGACCATCGGGAAACCGGTGCGCTTCTCGCCCTTGGGCAGCGACAGGTAGCCAAACACCTTCATGCCGTCGCGCGCCGTATACGATACCGGCATCATGTCTACGAGCTTCGTACGGTCCAGCCACGGGCGCGGGCGATACAGGAACTGCGACTTGCCGGTGCGCCGGTCGTACAGGTACGTCGCGCCCGGATCGGTGGGCGAATTGAACGACACCGTCCAGACATTCTCATCGTCGGTTGACGACGTGAGCGACGGCGACCCGGAGTTCAGCTTGCGAATGGCGGCCAGATCCCGTTCCATTTGCGGAGTCTTCGGGTAGCGTCGCACCGTGTCCGCGTTGTACGTCGTCATCAGGAGCTCATCGGTGATCTCGCTGAACGTCGCGCCACCGAAATCCACTTCGTTGAGCGGATCCTGCTCGACGAGGGTCTCCTGTCCCGTTGCGAGATCGATAAGCACCAGCGCCTGTAGATCGCGCCCGCGATTGCTCGTCGCGTACAGACCCTTGCCGTCGGGATGCATCCGGATGGGTCCCACCGTCTCATCAACCGAATAGCTGGACACCGTGCGCCACGCCGACGTATCCGTCGCACGCTCGTAAATCTCCGTGCCGCCACCGGCACCCTGGCCAGCCGCAATGCGCAACGTGCCTGCCTTGTCCACCAGATACCCACCGTGGCGCCCGGGATTCTCCGCGACGAGCGTCATCTTGCCGGTCTTGATGTCCAGCCAGTGCGCGTCGAACGCGCTTGGGGTCCGGTTGTTGAGCCCGATGAGAATGCGATCGGGAGTGCGGCGCGGCACCGCGAAGATCACCGCCCGCGCCTTGTCGAACGGCGTCAGATTCTTCGCCGCCGGGACACCGGTGCCCGCGAGCGGAACGCCGTACACCGCAAAGTTCTCGTTGCCACCCTTGTCCTGCGAATACAGCAGCTGCTTCGAATCCTGCGCCCAGAAATAGCCGGTGACGGGACGAATGGTATCGTTCGTCATCAACCGCTCCGTCGTTCCGCCCACTGGACGGACGTAGACGTTCAGCTTTCCCTTGTACGGCTTGAGAAACGAGAGATGCTTCCCATCGGGTGACAGCTGCGCGCCGGCGATGCGGGGGTTGTCGAAGAACTGCTCGAGCGGTGTTGCCGGCTTCCGAATCGGCAGCGTCTGCTTCTTGCGGGTATCCTGCGCCAGCACGGCGACAGGCAACAGCAACGCAACGGCAAGAACGCCGGCGTGCGCATAACGGATTAAGCGACTGGTCATGAGTCCTGCGGTAGGGGGAACATTGCGGGTACAACACCGCGCTCGGCCTTGGTGCCAGGCACACATACGGAGCCAGACATGAAAAGTGACACCGGGGATGACCGGGCGCCAACCTCCGGCCCTCGTCTCGATAAGTGGCTGTGGGCAGCGCGCTTCTTCAAGACGCGCTCGCTCGCGGCCGACGCAATTGCCGGCGGCAAGGTAGACGTGAACGGCGACCGCCCCAAACGAGCGCGCTCCGTGAAGATCGGGGACGAAGTGCGGATTCGGTCAGGCCAGTTCGAGCACCACATCGTCGTTCGGCAACTCGCCGAGCGCAGGGGATCCGCGACTGTCGCAGCGGCGCTCTACGAGGAGACGCCGGCCAGCCTCGAGGCCCGGACGAAAATGAGCGCGCAGCTGAAAGCGCTCGCCGCCAGCGGGCATCACGAAGCGGGGCGTCCCACCAAGAAGCAGCGGCGGGACCACACGCGCTTCTTCGACCAGTAACGGGAGCATAATCCCCTGCGCCGTTCACCAGTCTGAGCAACGGACGCTTGCCTTCTTTTGCGGATAGGGCACGGATTAGCGCGTCGAGTTCCCCTGCGTCCCTCTGCGTTCTCTGCGGTTCAAAAAACACAGCTTGAACCGCAAAGGGCGCAGAGAACGCGGAGGAGCGCAGATCGAGGTCGGTTCTACGTCGCCCTGCGCGACGAGATCACACGCTCCTACACCACCAACTGTGCGCCTAGCTGTAAATGATCAAGGTTGTTTACAGGCCGTATCAGTGCCGCGCGTCACATTCGTCTAGCGGAGGCGTTTCTGCAACGCCGCTCCGGAAGTCACTAAGACAAGTGGGGACACGGATGCTCCTGATGGATGAGATGCTCCTGATCGGTCAGCCGGCTCTTCCGTCTCCGTGCGCCGGGCGCATTCAGATTGTTCTTGCGCGCACCTGTCACGCATGCATACACGGCGCACAAGGAGGGGGCGTGAGGATGAACGATCAGAAGCATCCGAATCATCCGGAGCATCTGTGTCCCCCCTCCGTCTTAGCAGCCTGCCCGAGCGTCGGTTACGAATCGGATCGGGTGTGGTGCATTCGGCCTGGGAAGTTGGACAGCATACCCCAGCGCAGACTCGCTGTACGTGTGAATAACGTCCTGATCAACAAGACCTAGCGCTCGGCCACCGGACCCGCGAGCTGGCGCAGCACCCCGGCGTTCATCTCGTGCGCGCCCGGAAAGCGAATGACATCATACGTCGCCCCCAGTGCATCGAGTCGCGCCAGCTCCGCCGTAACCCGCTCCGGCGTGACGAACTGATCTCGCTCGCCGATGACGAGCGTGAGCCGCGCACCGTGCAGCAGCAGGCCGCGTGCGTCGGGAGTCACGTCCGCGGGAAGGCTGCTGCCCCAGGCGATCACCCGTTCCGCTCGTGAGACGCCGAGACTGAGCCACCGTCCCACCGTGGCCACGCCCTGCGAGAAACCGAGCGCCGTTACAGGAGGAAGCGGCGCACCGCGCTGGCGCTCGAGCTCCTGAAGCAGCAGGTCCAGATAGCTCACGTGATCGCCGATCTCGGCAAGCCGGTCCTCCCGCGTCATCCACGTCGCGCCAATGCGCGCCTCGGCGCCGTGATACCCGCCCGGCGAATCAACGTAGAACCGCGACAGAGCTTCCGGCGCGATGATCAGCCGGTGATCGTCCGCGATGGACTCAAAGTGCCGGAGAAACCGGCCCGCGAGCTGCGCGTAGCCGTGGCACACGATCCAAAGCTCCGTCGCACTCTCGATCCGGGCGTCCGTCGCGAAATACCGCGCGGTGCGTGCCACTTGCAAGTGGTGCTCATGCATTAGTCGGGACGCTCCTGGCGACGCGCGCGATTGCGCGGAGTCTGTCCCGGAATTGGACTGGTAATCCGCTCCGGCAGCATCGCCCACTGCTCCGCCGTGAGAATGCCTGCGGCCGAGTCGAGCGCCTTCTCGACGTTGGCGCGTACGTCGGCAAGCCGCGGCTGGAGGGTGGCTGCCAGCCCGATCGCGTCCGCATTGGGACCCGCCCTGGCGATGGCTTCGCTGACCACTTTCGCAACGCGCCCGTTGCGTGCGGCGAGTGAGTCGGCGACCACGATGAGCGCGGTGTCCTGAGCCGACGTGAGCTTCAGCGTATCACGCATGCTGAGAATGGAGAGGACTGGATTGGGAATCATGCGGTTCAGGCGTGCGAGGATGCTCTCCGCACTGGGTGCGCCGCCGCCGGCTCGTTGCTGTGCGCCAGCCCCGGTGGCACCGCCGACACCGCGCGCGCCACCCGCGCCAAACAGCGAGCGAATGCGATCGCGCGCCGGATCGGGTCCAATCGCCAGCTTCGCCTGCAACGCCAGAATGAACGGCGAGACCACCACGCCTCCGCCGCCGCGCGCGTCGCCGAACCGCTCGTTCACTTCGTACCTGAATCGGCGCGCCGTCGAATCGAATCCGCGAACGTGCAGCAGGGTGGCATCGGGACGATACGGCTGACCCCACCCGTGAATGGCGCGGCCATGAAAGAGCTGGTCCAATCCTGCCAGCGTGTTCACCGCAATCAGAGACAGCGTCAACCGGCGATCCAGTCCCAGGGATTGCGGACGGAAGTTGGCCTGCAGGTCCATGGTCGGCTGCCACGGCGCCTGACAGCTGTTCCGTCCGGCGACGGAGCCGCGCTGCTCGCGCAGGCAGTCGCTCACGCGATCGTCGCGATCCAGCAGACGCTGCATTCCCGCGGCAACCACCGGGTCCTGGATCAACGCGGGATTGAAGACGAACGCGCGGTCGTTGCGCGAGCCATCGCCGTTGATGTCGCCCCCAACCATCGGCGTGAAGCGGACGCCGGATGTGAGTCTGCCGATCGCCGTCAGCTCCATCCACGGCCTGAGCGGATAGGTGATGGTCGCCAGTGCGGAGTGGCGCCGCTCGAGATCGTTGGGCGCCCACTCTCGCCGCCTCGGATCACCCGCTGTCGTTGGCGCCGAATACCCCTGACTGGCCGCGCAGCAGCTGAACGAGCTCAGGTCGCGGGACCACATGGCCGTGTACGAAAGGCTGAAGAGCAACCCGATGCGCGCGATACCGTTGCCGCTGATCGTCACCTGGCCTGTCCTCGACTTCGCATCCGGCTCCGCCAGCAGCACCTGCCCAAAGCCAGGCTGGATGCGCGAGGCGCCGAGCGAGAGCGCGCCCGTGCCGGGCACGATCACCGTCGCCGGAACAAACACCGGGCGACTGCCTTCCTCCACCAGCGAGAACGCGGGAGACGCGACCAGGTTCAGGTCCGTGAACGATGGTTGATTCGTTCCAAGCGCAACGACGGCGTCGATGCTCACACCATAGCGATCGCGAAATCGCTTCTGGGCGCCAAGGGATGCACGCCACGAACGCGGGGCTCCGAAGCTCTTGTCGAACACCGTCACGTTGTTGCGACGTCCGCTGCTGTTCGTTCCGCTTCCACCATTGACGCAACTGGTGGGGATGAGGCCCGGATCGTTGCGGTAGCTCATCCAGTCGGCAATCGGCACATCCGCGCCGACGCAGGTCAGCTGCGCCTCGGCATCAGGCAGACCGCTGGCATCGAGCGCCGCAGCAAAGAGCGACGTCGCCGGACGCGCGCGGAACTCGCCTGCCCCGCCGCGCACTGTGAATCGGGGTACGTTGCGCGCGGCCATTGGCGTCCACGAGAATCCGAATCGCGGGCTCGCGTGCACCTCCGACGGAACACGGTCGGTGCGCTGGCCGAATAGCGAATGAACAAGCGGGTTGTAGCGCGGTGTCCCGTCAAAACTCGAAGCCTCGAGGCGTATCCCCAGGTCCACCTGCAAACCGGGCTTGAGCCGCCACACGTCGCCGAGGTAGAGCGCCGAGTTCAAGGTGGAGCCGGTGCGCGGGCGAGCGATCAGCGATCGCGTGAAGGTCGCCGGCCGGCTGTTCTCGAAGTCTGCCAGTGAGTTGTAGACGAAGCTGCCGCTGCGGTTCGTGGTCAACTGCTGGTCGAAACGAGCGGCGTTGAAGAGACCGCCGAGCTTCACCCGATGCGCGCCGCCGGTGGTAATGACGGAGATCTCGTCCGTGATCTCCAATCCATGATTGGTAGCGTCCTGAGGCAGGCCCGCATTCCCGCCGAACTCGAATGTCGTGATGGAGCGCGTGCCGTCAGCCAGCACAGACCCCACTCGTACACGACCGTGCGGCGTGGCGAGATACGGCTCGGCGGCGCCCATGTCGGTGGACACGTAGCTGCGAAACTCGTTGATGAATGCGCTGCCGAAATATGACGTCAAGGTCAGCATCGCCCCGGCGCCACTCGTTCGGGAGTCGCCACCATTGTGCGGCACGGACAGCGGGCCGATGCGGCTGG
>JBKJRV010000245.1:0-19881 GCA_046593115.1 Gemmatimonadaceae bacterium | reverse complement strand
CGAAGCCGGAACTCGACTTTGTACGGGTCGCCCGTGGCCAGCGAGTGGCCCCACTTGGCGGCCACACCCGGCAGGTCGTCCGGATGGACGATGTCCTTCCAGCCGTCACGAAGAATTTGCTCGTTTGACAGACCAAAATACCGGGAGACGCGCTCGGTGACGTAATCGAGCTGGCCATCGGGCTGCGCTGTCCAGATCTGGACGGGGATCGCTTCCGCCATGAAGCGATAGCGCGTTTCACTCTCGCGGAGGGCCTCGCGCGCACGCTCCGCTTCGGCTCGCGCCTCGCGCTCGCCCTTCAGCCGGAGCGACTGTTCCTCAACGCGCTGCTGGTCGCTGATATCGCGAAAGGTCACGACGACGCCGGCGACGGTGCGCCCGTCTCTGATGGGGATAGCGGTGTAATCGACCGGAAGCGGCTTGCCGCTCTTCGTCCAGAACGTGTCGCCTCCAACACGCTGCTGCACCGCGTCGGTCACCGAGAGGAGAATCGGACAGTCCCCCGCGTGATACTCGGTGCCATCGGCGTAGTGATGATGCGTCAGCAGGTGCATCGACTTGCCGAGCATCTCACGGCTGGTGAAACCCAGGAGCCGTGCGGCGGCTTCGTTCACGAAAATCGTCAGCCCTTGTCCATCGAGACAGAAGACGCCGTCGTCGATCGCGTTCAGCACATCGACGGCGCGGGTCTGAATCAGGCGAAAGGTGTCGGTGAAGACGGAATCGGCGCTGGCGGGTGTGGTGAAGCGTTCGGAGAGCATGCGGTATCGGCTGAGGGATTGGCGGCGTCGGCTATCGGAGCGGATCGATGGCGCTGACGGAGCATCACTGCGACGCTATTTTCAGGCCGGGCGGTTTGCTACCTGCATTTCCGGGATTCATGCGAATCCCGACTGCGCTCGTCCCTCTGCTGATGGCCTGCTCGTCGACGGCCCCTGAAGCGAGACCGATTGATCGGGGGGAGTCCATTCCCGTGCAAACGTCGTGTCCAGCGCCGGCACCGGTTGTCAGGACCGCCGTCCGCGCGAAATACCTTCTGGTGTGCGACGCCGGACGGCAATCGCAGCGGCTCGATATCGCCCAGCCTGTCGCCGGAGGTGTTCATCCGCTCGTCGTGCTGATTCACGGCGGGTCGTGGTCTTTTGGCAGCAGGTCCAACCTTCGAACCGACATGTTTAATCTCGCGAGTCGAGGCTACGTCGCGGCGGCAATTGATTACCGGCTCACGACCTCGCCAGCGAATATTCTTCCGGCAGCGGTGCAGGATGTTCGCTGTGCGGCTCGGTGGCTCCGGTCGGAGCAGGGGCGTTCGGGATAGACATGGCGACTATCACGGCAGCGGGTTTTTCCGTCGGTGGCCATCTTGCCGATCTGCGCGTCAACGGCCCCTGCACCGAGCAGCAGGCGGCCATCGTCACCAATTTTCTTGGCGCGTTCCCGGGTGATGTCCCGGCACTGGCGGGACTGGCGTCACCGATCATGGCAGTCAACGCGGATGTCCCCCCCTTTCTTCTGATCCACGGCACTCGGGATGAGCACGTGCCGCTCTAGCGCTTCTCACCGCCATCGTTCGCCTTGTCACCAGAGTCTTCCTCGTATCGCGGGACACCTGTCGCTGGCGATACCCAACTCACGACGACTGCTTCACGAAGAAGCATCTCCAGCTGCTTGGAGGAGTAGCGATCCCATTCGCGCGGGTAGTTTACCAGACGGCGCTTTTCGGCCTCGGATTGAAAACAAAGCCAGCCTGTCTGCATCTCCGGCGCGAACCCCCTCTCAAGCCCTGCTGCAGGAGCACAATCGTATACCAACCACTCTATATCCTCGAGGTCGCGAAACGTGCGTTCGGGCATATGGCCTCACCGCCTGAAGCGGATCAAGTGTTTAGTCAGCAATGACTTAGCGGTAGCTAACTTTGCAGGGTCTGTGCAGCTGAATAAGTAGCTGACTCTTCCGTGACGAGGGCGCGGAAGCCGGGTAGCAGACCACATTCCGCGTGTTCATCATCGTCCCAATCCCGCGCCTCGGGCTTCTGATATATCGCAAGGAACGCCTCGACGACTGTCGGATCGAATTGGGACCCGGCACATCGAACGAGCTCGGCAGCCGCGTCCGCTGAGCTGTAGGCGTCCTTGTAGCTGCGTCGCGTGGTCATCGCACAGTATGCGTCCACCACCCCCACGATTCTCGCTGCCATGGGAATGTCGCCACCACTCAGCTGGTCGGGATATCCGGTACCATCAAACCACTCATGATGGTGCAGGACAATGAGGGCCACCGCGCGAAGGGCGTCGACCTTTTGGAGCATGTCGTGCCCAACGCGGACGTGCGAACGGACGAGATCCCGTTCTTCGGGCAGCAAAGGACCAGGTTTATTCAGTACGCCATCACTGACACCGATCTTGCCGACATCGTGCAGGAGAGCGGAGTAGCAGACGATGTCGCGCTCGGGCCCCGTGAGCTTGAGCTCATCGGCGGTGAGTCGAGCGAGTCGGGAAACGTGTTCGCAGTGGCCCTGGGTGTAGGGATCCTTGGCCTGCACCGCGTCCGCGAGCACGCTCACCGTGGAAAGATACGCGGATTGCAGCTCCTTATTGAGGCGTGCGTTGTCAACGGCGACTGATGCCTGGTCACCGACGCTGACGAGGGAATCCACATCGTCCTCATCGAAGTCACCCTGATCCTTGTCGGCGGCGATGATGATTCCGTCGAGCTGCTTCAGCAGCACGGCCGGGGCGACGATGAAGTTCCGAAAGTGCTCGTCCGGCTCGACCGGGGTGCCGGCCACATGGCAATTCACCTCGGCCTCATTGCATACGAACGCATCGTTATCCGACAACACCTTCCTGCACAGCGCGGTGATGAATGGCGATGGAGCCCGATTGGGGTAGCCGTCGATGCCGTATCCGGCTGTCCCGAGTTCTGCATTTGCGACTCCTTCCAAAGAGCACGGAGCGCCCGGCGTCGGCGCATACGGAGAAACGCATGGACTATGCCCCATTGGATCGCCGGCGAGACCATGACCGCGCCAGCTGCGCATATGCCAGCGTATTTCGACTGCAGCTTCGCGCAGGCTGGCTCAGGAAGGAAGCGACACCGAGTCTCTTGCCATGAGCATCGAGGTCAGCTCATCGGCGTTGGTCGTGCCGTAGTTGCCGTAGCAGTTATTCATCACGACGTGCGTGTGGGTTGCCGACTCCGCGACCTCGATGATGCGAGGAATCCACTCGGCTAACTCGGGACGGTCATAGAGATACCGGTACCGCTCACTGACAGGATTGGTTGGCTTTTCCCAGGTGTCAGTCCGTCGGCCATGGAAGCGGAAGACGGCCAATTGATCGTACGTGACGGCTGTGATTGGAGGAACGCTACTCGCCATTCCGGGCGGTGCGTCCACGATCACATACGACATTGCCGCCGCGCGCAGCAGGTCGAATACGCGCTCTCTGTGTTTTTCGCTCAGCCACAGCTTGTGTCGAAATTCCACCGCGACAGGCATAGAGCCCAGTCGGTCGCGCGCGTGCTCGATCTGCGCGGCGCTTTGGCGATTCGGAAGGAACCATTTCGGATACTGAAGAAAGACCGCTCCGAGCTTGCCTGCCTGCACCAGTGGCTGAATGGCGTCGGTGAAGGTCGTCCAGACCAGATCCATGAACTCGGATGGCAGATCCTTTGGATACACGCGCCCGGCATTCCGCAACGTGGCCGGCAACGCCTCCTTCAGCGCCTTCGACATTCGGACAATTTCCGTGGGATGGCCAGTAAGTAGTGCGTACGCCTTGATGTCAAAGAGAAAATCGTCCGGTGTGCGTTGAACCCAGTGCTCCGAGACTGCACGCGCAGGAATGGCGTAGTAAGTGGAGTCCACTTCCACCAGCGGATACCGGCTCGCGTAATAGCGCAGTCGCTGCTCCGGCGTACGGACGCCTTCGGGATAGAAGACGCCGGGTGCGGTCATCGTCGGGTCGGTCCAGCTTGCGATGCCTACGCGAACGTCACTGGTGCCGGTAGTGAGGTGCGCCACCGGCGGCCGGTCGGCCTGCTCGGCGCGGGCTCGTGCGATTTCGACGCCTGGATCGTGAGTGTTCATGGCACCCTCCTACCGCCATGGTAACCGCTGATCTTTGCGAGCGTCACGTCGCGTAGATCGGCTCCGACAGTGTAAGCCGCAGCGCGCTCTGGGCCGGCAGGCACCCGGCGTACTTCGTTGCCCTCCTGGCGGCTACCGTTCCGACTGCCGCACCAGCGGCCGCCCCAATGACCGTGGACCTAGTGTCCTTACCCAGCACCTGGCCGAGGACGGCGCCGGCAATGGCGCCCCCGATGACCTTTTTCTTGTCATCGCCGGACTTGGACTGCGAGGTCTTTTCCAAGGTGCCGAGCGAGGCGACTGCTCCGGTAACCGGATATGTCGATCCGTCGACGCTGATGGAGCGTATCCGGAACTCGATCACGGGAGCACCACCGGCCCCGGATTCCGTGACTCCCAGATATTCGACCACCGCCTTGGCGCCGGCCGGAAAGCGGAAGCCATCGTTGCCCACGACCTCTGATGTCAAGGTAGCAATGAGCCTGTCGCCCGGTCGGTTGGTGGTGCAGACACGGGTCCCGGTGGCGAGGGCGATGGCTGTACCAGCTCCCATCGAGACTTTTCGCGCAGGGGCTGCGGGTGCCGCAGCGGGTGATGTGACGACGGGAGCGGGTGATGGTGCTGGACGCCGCGCGGGTGATTTGACCGGCCTCGGAGGTGGAGTCGTCGCTCTCGTCGAGCCAAGGGCGGAATCTTCCAGCGCTGGGCCGGGGCCTTCAGCCATCGCGAGGTCCCTCAGGAGGGCACTGTCCTCCGCAGTGGGTTGGCGGTCGCCCTTGCATGCTCCGAGCATGAGTATCAGGGTGGCAGCGATGGACCAGAACGCGTAGCGGGAGAACGGATTGTTCATGACCAGAGTGTCTGAAAAGCGTGAGATGAAGGACGCCGATTTATTCTTGTGGAGAGTTTCACGTGCCCGTCAAATGTGATACCCGTCACCGGGGGCGGCTCCGGAGTTCCTTGACCTATCTCCGAGTACCCGTACATTAGAGGGTCGATCCCGACTCTCCGTGGGTATCGGTACACCCCCGTCCCGCGCCAGCTTGTTTCGCGGTGGGATAATAGCGTAAGTCACTGTCCGGCGTGCTGTTCTAGCGTTCGATACCGGCACCCGAGTGGCGTTTTCAATGGACGTGGAGCGAGCGTGCCTGCCCAACTGAAGATCTGCCCCCAGTGTGGTGATGAATACGAGCTCGACCAGCGGTTCTGCCCGAAGGATGGGTCGACGCTGAAGTCGCCGAGCTCCGATGGGAATCTTGTCGGGCAGATCATAGCGGATCGCTATCACATTGTGCAGAAGCTTGGCGAGGGTGGGATGGGCCAGGTGTATCTGTCGCAGCATGTTCGCATGAAGCGCAAGAGCGCGGTGAAGGTCATGAATCCGGGGATGGTGCATGACCACGACGCCATCAGCCGTTTCAACCGCGAGGCCGAGAACGCGAGTCAGATTGCGCATCCGAACGTGGCCGCCATCTACGACTTTGGCGAGACGTCTGACGGATTGATCTACCTCGCCATGGAGTTCATCGAGGGCGACGCGCTTACCAAGATCCTGAAGACGCATGGTGCGCTTCCGGCGGGTCGCGCTGCAAGCATCACCAAGCAGGTGGCCGACGGACTGAGTGCCGCGCATGATCTGGGTATCGTGCATCGCGATCTGAAGCCGGACAACATCATGATCGCCAAGGGTCGCGAGGCGCAGGACCAGGTGAAGATCGTCGATTTCGGCATCGCGAAGGCAATGCAGGCGGACGATCAGAAGGTCACGCGCACCGGGCTCTCGATCGGCACGCCGGAGTACATGAGCCCGGAGCAGCTCTCCGGTGACAAGCTCGATCATCGAACGGACATCTACTCGCTCGGTCTGGTCGCCTTCAGCATGTTCACCGGGCACCTGCCGTTTCCCTCCGTGACGTCGAAGGAGGCGCTCATCATGCGACTCACGGATCGCCCACGCACGCTGGCGCAGATCCGGAGTGATATCGAGTGGCCCGCCGCGCTGCAAACCGTCATGGATCGCGCGCTCGCCAACGATGCTGACGAGCGATACCAGAAGGTGGCCGATTTCGGGCGAGATATTCTTCGTGCGGTCGAGTCGATGCCGGCGCATGCCTTAACGAGCGAGGGCACGGTCGAATTCTCCATGCCTGCCGCGGCGACGCAGGCAATCGGGACGCTGGGGACTTCCGGCCGGGCCACCGGCACCGGCGCCGGGACTAAGGGCACTGCGCCCCGTGCGTCGCAGGTGGCGCCGGATGTCGGGCCTGACGACGTCAAGGTTTTCGGCCGGGGAAAGATGTTCGTCGGGATCGGAGCGCTTGTGGTTGCAGCGGCGGTGGGTGCGTTCTTCTTTCTGAAATCGCAGGATAAGCCGACAGCGGAGGTTCCCGCGGTGAGCGCGCCGGTGGCGGCCGTATCGCCGGGGGTCGGCGACAGTGCCGGTACTTTGGTCCCCGCCGACTCGTCGTCGGTGGTCGCCGGGCCGCCCGCTCCTGATACGACAGCGCCGGCCCCCGAAGCATCGAAGGGCTCCGCGGCAGCCGCCGCTGATGCCAGGGCGGATGAGTCCGGGCGGGCGAGTGCGACCATCCGCACGGCGGCCGTCTCGATTCGAGCTCGGATCAGGGAAGGCACAGCCCTCGCGAACGACTCCGATTACGAATTGGCGGCGATTCGTTTCAAGCGCGCACAGGACGAACTCACTCCGCTCGTCAGGAACTTTGCGAGGCGCCAGGAAGTACAGGCACTTCGCGCAGAGTTGCGTGGGGCCGTCGGCGTCGCGAGAAATCAGTGCGATGCCGAGCGGCGACTTGCGCTTCGCGACGGCGAAACACCGCCGGTGTGTCAGTTCTAGCGCCTTCGTACAGCGTGGCGGGATGACCATCTCGCTCGTCTATCAGACAGTGATCCGGAGCCGCGGTTCGGCCGACTCGGTGCCGTTTGCTCAGCGACGTGGTGGCCCACGAAAACACATGCGACTCATTAACGCTCGACGACTTTCCATTTCACTTCTCGCCGTCCTTCTGTCGGCGCCGCTCTCCGCACAGACGGTGCGGCCGCTGGCTCTGGAGGACATCGAGGGGTTACTCAAGAACCGGGTTCCCGCGGCGCGCATTCTCAGCCGTGCGCGGGAGCGCTGCATTGGGTTCGTCATCGACTCGGATGCGGACGCGCGGATGAAGCGGGCGGGTGGCGGTGCGATTTTCATCGATCAGCTCCGCGAAGTCTGCAACCCGAACATGCCGAAGGGTTCCGAAGCGGGTGGGTCGGTGTCCGCGCCCGTAGTTCCGCCGGTGCAGATCGCCGCCGCGGCGGATTCCGTCGTCGCGGTTCGCGTCACGGCCGCGCTGGTTGGCGCTGATCTTACGGTCACCAAGCTTCCACAACTCGAGCTGCTCGTGATCGGCCCTCAGGGTGACAGCACTCGGCTCTCGACGGATCTCAATGGTGAGGCCAACGGTTCGCTTCGCCCGGGGATGTATCGTTTCGAGAGCGCGGCAGACGTTCGCGGATCGCGCTACCGCTGGGGGATTTACGTTCCGGTGCAGGCCGGGATGCGCCCAGTGGAGCTGACGCAGAAGAACGCGGCGGTCGAAGGGGTGACGAGCTCCAGTCCGGCCTCGACCGGGCCCACGGTTTTCGCGCCACCGGGAACGGTTCCGGTGCCAACGGCTTCAACGGACGCGCAACCGGTGGGTGCCGAGCCGCAGCCAGTCGCCCCCGCTGCCGGCGCACCCCCCCGCTCGCGCCGCGTCAGTGAGGAAGCCGTGCTGTTCGACAAATACAAGTCAGGCGTCTTCACGGTGTACGGCAGCGAAGGCCGGGGCAGTGGATTTCTCATCGACAGCTCGGGGTTGGTGCTCACCAACGCTCACACGGTTCGTCTCGGTGGCGACGTTCGCGTGCTGATCGATTCGGCAACAAAAATCCGCGCCCGCGTGATCGCGATCAATACAGAAATGGATGTCGCGGTGCTCGGCATCAGCCGGACACGTTGCGGGAAGTGCGTCGTGCTGCCGTTGTTCGATACCACACGGGGACCGCTGGCGAATGCGGGCGAACGCGTCGTCGCGATGGGCTCTCCAATGAATCCCACGAGCAAGCTGGCCATCGGCATCGTAAACAATGCTGACGCCCAGGCGGTCGTGTCTGACGTGAGCATCAACTACCTGAATTCGGGTGGTCCGCTCGTCAATCTCGATGGCGATGTTGTTGCCGTGAATGTGTTTCGTGATGAGGCGCGTCCGGGCCAGCCGAAAATCTCGAGCTCGCTGCCAATCACGCGGATCCTCTCGGTGCTGAGCGCCGCCCGCGATTCTGTTACGTCGCTGGCGATGAACCCGCCGTCCGACTCGCTCCTTCCGGTGCCGCCGCGTGATGCGTTCCCATCGGAGCCGATCGTCGCTGTCGCCAGAACCGCTGAGCTGGATATCAAGAAGTACAGGCAGGAAGTGAACGACTTCCGCCTCTTCGTCATGACCCCGCAGATCCTGGCGTGGCGTCAGGCGCAGGCGGCCGCAAAGCTGGCGGACATGCGCAAGCGGGGCGATGCAAAGGGCATCGTGAATGACCAGATCGATCCCATCCAGCTCTGGACCGACTGGAACGATTACCTCGTGACCCGCAAGGCACTCGTGGTATTCAACGTGACGCCATCGGCTACCGAGTATCCGTTCTACGACGTGGACAAAGTCGTGGAGGCGAGCGGTGGCAGTGTGGCTGACATGAAGATTTACCGTGATGGTCGCGAGCTGACGCCGGTGGAAAAAATCCGGGTGCCCGCGACGCTGACCGGATCGGCTCGTCGTGCGGCCGGTCGCGAGATTCCCTACCAGGGCGTGTTCTCGTATCGCGCGGAAGACTTCGGCCCGAAGCCCGATGGTACTCCGGCGTCGTTCTCGGTGACGGTGTGGGATGCGAGCAAGACCGGCGCGAAAACGGAGAGCGTCCCGTTGGATAAACGGATCGTTGAGGTCATTCTTCGCGACTTCAGTCCGTACTTCATCGGCATGCGCGGGCGCTAGTCCAGTTCGCATCGCCGTCACGGGTGCGACAGGTCTCATTGGGTCGGCGCTGCTCCCTGCACTGACCAGTCGCGGGCACGAGGTTCATCGCGTTACTCGATCGCGGGCGGAACCCCGTGTGGGCGATATTCTGTGGAATCCGGAGACTGGTGAGCTGTCGCCGGCCGACCTCGAGGGATTCGAGGTCGTCATCCATCTGGCGGGCGAGAGCGTGGCCAGGCACTGGACCGCCGACCGCAAACAGCGGATTCTCGACAGTCGTACGCGCGGTACGAGTCTCCTCGCCCAGACACTCGCTCGTCTCAAGCGACCGCCCTCCACGCTCATCAGCGCGTCGGCCATCGGCTACTATGGCGTCGATGCGAACGAGGCCGTGGACGAAAGTGGCGCAAACGGTCGTGACTTTCTGGCCGACGTAGTCCGGCAGTGGGAGCTATCCGCCGCGCCGGCGCGAGCCGCCGGGATCCGTGTGGTGCATCCTCGTATTGGCATTGTACTGTCGCCGCACGGGGGGGCGCTGGAGCGCATGCTGCCCTTCTTCAAACTCGGCACCGGGGGGCGCATGGGCAGTGGCCGCCAATGGATGAGCTGGATCTCCATGAGGGATGTCACCGGCGGTATTCATCACGCGATCGATCATGTGCAGGTGAATGGCCCGATGAATCTCGTGGCTCCGCACCCGGTGCAGAACTCGGAATTCACCAGTGTGCTCGGGAGTGTGCTGAGTCGGCCGGCCGTGATTCCGGTGCCTGCGCTCGCCTTGAAGCTCGCGTTTGGCGAGATGGCCAGCGCGACGGTGCTCGCCAGCCAGCGAGTGATCCCGCGGGTATTGCAGGACAGTGGATTCACCTTTCAGGACCAGACGCTCCAGAGCGCGCTGCGGCATGAACTGACTGCGGCGTGACGCGGGGGACGGGACGATCGAGCCGGGCGGCGAGAGGCGCAAGAATCGGGTTGTCGGGCTTCGATGACTCGCCTACTCTCCGGTATCCGAGATCAGGCGAGAGTTCCATGCAGAGCACCGACTATGCGCGCGTCGAGCGTGCCATTCATTTTCTGGAATCCAGTGCGCAACGCCAGCCATCGCTGCGCGATGTAGCGGCCAGTGTGGATCTCAGCGAATTCCATTTTCAGCGGATGTTCACGCGCTGGGCCGGTATCAGTCCAAAGCGCTTTCTTCAGTTTCAGACCGCCCGGCACGCCAGACAACTGCTTACGGCATCTCGCAGCGTACTGGACGTGGCGTATGAGACAGGGCTGAGCGGTGGCGGGCGCCTGCACGATCTGATCGTCGCTGTCGAAGCCATGACGCCCGGCCAGGTCAAGGCAGGTGGAGCAGGGGTGCGGATCGCGACCGGAGTCCACGAGACGCCCTTCGGTGCCTGCTTCATCGCGGCGACTGATCGCGGCATCTGCCGGATGTCGTTCGCATCGGAGATGACCCTTCAAGCCGAGCTTGCCGACCTCGAGAGGGATTGGCCGAGGGCAACCATTGTCGCGGATGCCCATCGCACCGGTCAACTCGCCGAGTGCATTTTCGGACGCGCGGGGAAGGCGACTGCGAGCGAGCTTCGGGTGGTGCTTCGAGGGACACCGTTTCAGATCAAGGTGTGGGAAGCCCTCCTGCGAATTCCCGAAGGGGCGGTAGCGTCATACGACGGCATCGCCGAGGCCATCGGGCATCCCACGGCTTCGCGTGCCGTCGGGACGGCGGTTGGACGCAACGCCATTGCCTACCTGATCCCGTGTCATCGCGTGATCAGGAAGTCCGGCGTCTTCGGAGACTATCGCTGGGGCAGTGCGCGCAAGCGGGCGATACTCGCGTGGGAATCACCCTTTACGCGAGCTTCATCGACGGATACCTGAGGTGGAAACTGGTCGCGCGCTGATAAGCGCTCGCGACCGCCATCAGCTTCGCTTCCTGGAACAGGTCTCCCAGGAAGGTCAATGATACCGGCACCTGCGTCGTATCCTTGTCATCGTAGTCGCGGAATCCGTTGGGCAGGATCACCGCGGGGTGCCCCGTCAGGTTCGTCGCGGTGAGCTGCGGGTTTCCCGCGGCGGAGGTCGGCGTGACGATGACATCCACCGTCTGGAAGAGCTTCGCCCACGCTTCCATGGCCAGCGTGCGCACGCGACTCGCATTCACGTACTCCACCGCCGGCGTGAACCGGGCACTGCGGAAGCTGTTGGGCCATGCGCCCGGTCCCTGCTGCACGAGCTCCTTGTCGCGTCCCGAACGCGTGAGGTCATCGAAGGCAGCCGCGGCTTCAACCGTGAGCATCAGCCGCATGGCGTTGTACGGAAAGTCCGGCAGCTCGACGGGGATGAGATTGGCGCCAAGCTTTCGCAGGACATCCAGGGCCGCGTCGTCGAAGCGCTTGGACCCGTGCACGGTTTCGAGCTTGCCGTCGACGGTGTCTTTCTCGGGCAGGTCGAAGAATTTTCGGGTGTATCCGATCCGCAGCGACGACAGCTTCGTTCCGGCGTTCCAGTTGAAGGCGGCGTCGTGCACCGAAAGATCCTTGCCGTCCGGGCCATAGATGGCGTTCAGTACAAGTGCGCAATCCTCCACGCTCCGGCAAATGGGTCCGAGCTTGTCCATCGTCCAGGAGAGCGCCATGGCGCCGGTGCGGGGGACACGTCCGAATGTCGGGCGGAGGCCGGTCACGCCGGTTCGTGTCGCTGGTGAGGAGATGGAGCCAAGGGTTTCACTGCCGATGGTGAATCCCATGAGTCCGGCGGCCGTGGCGCTCGCGGGGCCGGCGGACGACCCGCTCGATCCCCAGTCTGCCTTCCACGGATTCTTCGTGGTGCCGCCGAACCAGATGTCGCCCTGGGCGAGCTCACCGAGTGTCAGCTTGGCCACGAGCACCGCGCCCGCTTCGTCGAGGCGCTGAACGACGGTCGCGTCGTCGGGCAGCATCTGTGTCTTGAACGGCGGCGTGCCCCATGTGGTCGGATAGTCCTTTACCGCCAGCAGATCCTTTGCTCCCCACGGGATGCCATGGAGTGGCCCGCGATACTTGCCACGTGCGATTTCCGCGTCGGCGGCGCTTGCCTGCCTGAGCGCACGCGCTTCCGTAAGAGTGACGACACACTGCAGCATCGGATCGTAGCGTTTGATGCGAGCGAGATACATTCGCGTCAGCTGCGTGGATGTTACCCTCCGTGTGCGGACGAGCTCGGAGAGTTCGGTCACGGGGAGAAATGCAAGATCTTCGAGATTCGATGGGACCGCGCGCGCCGCGACCTTGCTTCGGACCATCGGCTTTCGGGTGCGGTCGAGCGTCATCCCGGGCAGCACGGGGCTGAAGGTGATCGATGGGACGACGGAGTTGGCGAGCGGGACGTTGTGCAGTGCCGTGATCGAGCGCCCCAGCCCCTTCAGATTCTCCACCATCTGCCTGCGCTGCTCCTCATCGAACTTGAGTCCCGCCAGCTCCTCCGCACACGCAATGGTCTCGGCGGTAATGTCGGCGCCGGTGGCGGCGTGCGCCCACAGGATGCCGGGCAGTAGTGACGTGCCCAGGCCAATGCTGGAGAAATAGGAGACGAAGGAGCGGCGATCGTGGGACATGGGATAGGTGTGGTGGGGAGGGAGCGTTGGTGGGATGCGTGGTGCGTGGTGCGTGCTGCAGGCTGTGATGCTCAGGGTGTACCTCCAGAGTTAGTGGTCTGAAACGCGGCTCGCAACCTCCACTCCTCTCCGCGCACCATCACTAACTTTTCTCCATGGCAACCGAGCCGCTCTTCACCGCCCTGCTGCTGACCACCTTCGGTCTCCTGCTCGGCGTCAGCATCCTGTTCAGCCGCGCGTCGGAGCGGATCGGAGTGCCGGTCGCGCTCGTGTTTCTCGTGATCGGGATGCTGGCCGGGGAAGACGGCTTCGGCATTGGCTTCGAGAACTATGCGTTCGCATTTCGACTGGGTACCGCGGCGCTGGTGCTGATTCTGTTCGATGGCGGCCTGAACACGCCCGTGACCGCGGTGCGAAGGGCGATCACGGCGGCGGGCCTGCTTGCCACGGTCGGGGTGGCCGGCACCGCGCTCCTGGTTGCGTGGATCGCCCATGTCCTCGGCTTCTCGTGGCCGGAGGCCCTGTTGCTGGGCGCCGTGGTGTCGTCAACGGATGCGGCCGCGGTTTTTTCGGTGCTGCGCGGGAGCGGAATTCAGTTAAAGCGCCGAGTGGGGCTGACGCTCGAGGTGGAGTCGGGGATCAATGATCCGATGGCGGTCATCCTCACGGTGCTCCTGACTGCCAATCTCATCGATCCCGGGTCGGTTGACTGGTGGATGGTTCCGGTCACGGTCATGCGCGAGATCGCGATTGGTATCGCGATGGGAGCCGCGGTTGGATTCGGAGGTCGAAGGCTGCTGGCTCGCTACCGGCTTCCAGCGGCCGGGCTCTATCCGGCGCTCACGTTGTCGCTGGCATTTCTGGCCTATGGGGCGACGACGCTGGCGCACGGCAGCGGTTTTCTGGCGGTGTATATCTCCGCGGTGATCCTGGGTAATGGCTCATTGCCCTATCGAGCCAGCCTTCTGCGGGTGCACGACGCGATGGCCTGGCTCAGCCAGATCGCGATGTTTCTCGTGCTCGGATTGCTCGTGACGCCATCGGAGCTGCCCGGCGTCGCCATGATCGGCACAGTGCTGGCCCTCTTTCTCGCGGTGGTCGCGCGTCCACTGGTGGTCGCGATCTGTCTCGCGCCATTCAACTACACGACGCGCGATGTGATGTATGTCGGATGGGTTGGCCTGCGTGGTGCGGTTCCGATCATTCTCGCTCTTTTTCCGGTGCTCGCTGGCGCGCCCGGCGCGGCGAACCTTTTCAACGTCGTGTTCTTCATTGTCGTCGTGAATGCGCTGCTGCCTGGCGGAACGGTGCCGTGGGTCACGAAGAAGCTGGGCCTGCAGTCGCGCGAGCCGCCGGCGGCTGGAGTAACGCTCGAGATTGAGTCTCGCGGGCCGCTCCGTGGTGAACTTCTATCGTTCTACATCGATGACATGCTGGCCGTGACTGGCGTACCGATTGGCGAGCTACCGTTTCCGGATGGGTGCGCGGCAACGCTGATCGTTCGAGGCAACGATCTGATTGCACCAAAGCCAGACACGGTGCTGATGATCGGGGATCACGTCTACGTCCTCTGTCGGAAGGAGGACAGGCCGCTCATGTATCTCATGTTCGGCCGTCCACAATAGCGCGCGTGGATACGAAGGAACCGACACGACTACGCCCATGGGCGGAAACGGGATCCCGGGAGGCGCTCACGCCCCCAATGCAGGAAACGAGGCGCTCACGACCCCTTGCTGCAGTCGAGGCGCTCAGACGCTCTCGCGTGCTCCGGCAACCAGATCGTCGATGCCTCCTTCGCCCGAACGATCGGTCCTGTCGCCGCGATCAGAATCGCTAACCAGCCGTGCGAGCAGGGGCGGTGTGACGAACGTCGTCACCATGACCATTAACGTCAGCGCGCTGAACAACACCGGTGACAGCGCTCCACTGGCAAGTCCCATCTGGGCGAAGATGAGTCCGACTTCCCCCCGCGGCACCATCGCAACGCCGATCAGCAGTTTCCGTCCGCGGAACCACCACGGAGCGTAACCCGCGGCCACCTTGCTGAGGATGGCCACGAGCGTCAGCGCCCCGCCTGCTGCAAGCATCGCCGGATTTGCAAGCGTTCGGAGGTCGACCGACGCGCCGACGGACGCGAAAAAGATCGGCACGAAAAAATGCCCGAGAGTGGTGGTGGACCGCTCGATCTGTGTTCGCTGCGGTGTGGCATGAAGAATCAGTCCCGCTGCGAACGCGCCAATGATGGCGGCGGAACCTGCCTCCGTGGCCGCCCAGGCAAGGAGAAACGCGAACGCCAATCCCGCCACACCAAGTGCTCCGGATACGCGAACCCTTTCAATGACACCGAAGAGCGTCGGAGCAATCCGGTTGCCGAGCAGCAGTGCCAGGACAATGAAGCCGACCGCAACGGCCGAGATCCGGAGCACCGACAGTGGCTCCAGCGCGGCTCCAGCCGTCATGGTCGCCACGACCGAGAGGATGATGAGGCCTACGACATCATCGATCACCGCAGCTCCCAGCACAATCTGTCCTTCAGGCCGCTTGAGCTGTCCGAGATCGGACAGGACACGCGCCGAGATGCCGACCGACGTCGCCGTAAGCGCAGCGCCACACACGATTGCCGGAATCGTCGCGATGCCCAGCGCTACGGCGACGAAGTACCCGAGCGTGAACGGCAGGACGACTCCCACCGCGGCAACGACCAGCGAGGTACCTCCGACTCGAGCGAGAGAGCGAACGTCGGTGTGCAGTCCAATCTGGAAAAGCAGGATCACGACTCCCAGCTCCGCCAGGGCGTGGATGACTGGGCCGGATGTGTTCATCAGGCCAGGCAGAAGGGCACCGAGCACCACGCCGGCAATGAGCTCACCGAGGACTGCCGGTTGCTTTACGCGTTGGGCGAGCTCGCCAAGCAGCTTCGTCGTTGCGATGATAGCCACCAGCGTCAGGAGCAGCTGCGGAAACGTGTTATGCTCGGCCATGGACCTCGAGGATCACGGAAGGGATCGTATGGAGCGGATGGATCGGATGGAGCGAATTATGCCTAGTGACCCATGTGCTGTATAGCGGCGCCGCCGTGCGACATGCCGTCTGGAGCGCGTCCGCCAAATGTCCCAGTCCCTGGTTGCACTACTGGTGCGACGGGGACATCCGTATACGTGTTGTCGAGGCCCGCCGCGGGCACTCGACTGCTTCACAGGTAAAACATGTACGATTTGAGCAACTTCACGCTGCGCGACATGCTCATGTGCGGCGGTGACCTTCGCCGCGTGAGTAGAAAGGCCACCAGCATGGAGGAAGCGGCCACCGCCATGGTGCGCTATCTGTACGATCGGTGCGGGGGGTCCGAGGGAGGCGACAAGGCTTGCGCCCTCATCCGGGGCTACAAGACCCACGCCTACTCGGGGCTCGATCCCACGTTGCGCTCGTTTGCCGATCAAGGTCTTGGTGGCACGAAGCCCACGGACTCGATGAAATGCCTGACGTTGCTCGCGTCGGTGGGTGAGGAACCTGGCTGGAATTCGCGACACAATTCGAATGGCCATAAGGCGATCCCGTTACCGAGCGCCAAGGTCGTGGAATCGGCGCCGATGATTGCACAGTTGATCAAGCAGTTCGGATTGGAGATCAGCGATCTCGTCGCCGCGAATTCCGAAGCACTGCAGCCGAACGAGGGCAAGACCTATAACGTCTTCCACGTGCAGGAGGCGCTCGGGAGCCCGTTCATCCCGGCTCAGAAGGAGTTTGTCGAGCGCTACCGTATCCGCTCGGTGCTTGGGTTCGGGGGGATTCTTCGCACCGGTGACCTCTTCGCTGTTATCATGTTCTCCAAGATCGAGATTCCGTCAGAGAGTGCGCAGCGTTTCCGGACGCTCGCGCTCGATGTGAAAAGCTCCTTCTTCCCATTTCGCGACGACGCGATCTTCGCACCCCGCTGACCTCGACGCTCCCCCACCATGCCTTCTGCTTCGTTCGAGTCACTTCCCGACGGTTCCCGTCTCTGGGTTTTTGGCAGCGACCAGACAATCACTGGCGCGGCCTCGGAAACGCTGCTTGGAGAAACCGACAGGTTTCTCGAAACATGGGCCGCCCACGGGACACCTCTGACGTGTGGCCGCGACTGGAAGGAATCAAGATTTCTGACAATCGCGGCAGATCAGTCGACGGCGGGAGCGTCCGGTTGCTCCATCGACGGACTGTTCCGCACCCTTGCCGCACTCGGTCCTCGACTAGGCGCCAACCTCGTGAGCAGTGGCCGAATCTTTTATCGTGATCAGGATGGCGAGGTCGCGGAATGCACGCGGGAGCGATTCGTGGAACTCGCGGCCGCCGGCGAGGTGAATACCAGCACACCCGTTTTCGACACCACACTCCAGACACTTGGTGAGTGGCGCGCCGGCTTCGAGCGACCGCTTGCCGAGTCATGGCATGTTCAGCTTCTTCCCGACGGCGCGGCCCGCTAGCGAAGCCACTCATCCCGGTGCTCCGCGATGAAAGAATCATCGGTGAGCACAGAGTACCGGGTGATGACCCGGCTGATCTCTTCTCGTTGACCGGGTGATAGTGTGTGTGCGGGATCGAGGCACCACGGTCCTTCCATCAGCCCCTGACGGGACAGCACCTCATTGATTCCAGAGATGCATCCACGGAATCCATTCGCGGGGTCGAATACCGCGGCGTTCATTTCCGTCACCAGTTGACCGAGCGCGAGTAGCGCCGATACCGCATCAGGACTCGCATCGGTGCGCAACGCCTGACGGTGGTAGTCCACCGCAACGGGCGTCCAGATGGCCCAGTGCCCGAGCAGTCCGCCCACCACGCGAATCGTACGGGGCGGATTGGCATCCGTAACAGGATAGCGTGTCACAAGATCGGGAATGATGTTGTCGTCATTCCCGGTGTAGAGCGCGATATCCGTTCGTCCCGAGTCGGCCACCGCACGCACCACGGAGAGCGATTCATACCGGTCGAAGGGCGCGATCTTGATCGCCTGGACGGATGCGATCTCCGTAAACCTGCGCCAGAATCGGTAGCTGAGTCGACGACCGCCGACCGCGGGTTGCAGGTAAAAACCGAAGAGCGGAATGATCTCGCCGACCTCTCGGCAGTGCGCAATCAAGGCATCTTCGGATGCGTCGTTCAGAGCACCGAGTCCAAGGAGCGCGATGTCATATCCGAGGTGCACGGCGATCGCTGCCTCCCGTACCGCCTGCCCGGTGTTTCCGATCACCCCGGCGACGAGGGCAAACGGGGTATCAAGTCCCACGCGGGCCGATCGTACCGTCTCCGACGCAAGGGCGAGCACCGGTTCGTACAGTCCGTGCCGGGGTTCGCGGATCTCGAACTGCGTGGTGTGCACACCTACCGCGATGCCGCCCGCCCCCGCCGCCATGTAATACCGCGTCAGCGCACGTTGCCGGCGCTCATCGAGCTTACGTGAGGCGGTGAGCGCGAGAGGGTGGGCGGGGATGACCTGCCCTTCGAGAAGATGCTGCCGCAGCGGTTCGATCAGAACGAGCCGTCCCGTGTCTCGAAGTGTGTGGGCTTGTCGAGAAACGAGCCGCCTCGCGCGGCCCACTCGCCGACCCACCTGATCAACTGATCGGTAGACACTGTTGGTGGTCCAAAGAGCTCTCGCGCCAGGCTGGAATTGCTCAACAACGCCTCGCGGCCCGGCTCCCCGCTGAACACCGGCTGCTGGCCAAGTCTCTCCCCGAGTAGAAGGGCGATGTCACGCACCGACAGTACTTCGGGACCTGCGACGTTCACGATGAATGGCGGCGACGTCGCATACGTGAGACACTGGATGGCCTGCGCGTTGGCATCGCCCTGCCAAATGACGTTGACGTATCCCATGCGCAGGTCGATGGTCTCAGCGGCAAGTATCCGACGCGCCAGATCGACGAGCACGCCGTATCGAAGGTCAACGGCGTAGTTGAGTCGTACGAGCGCCAGCGGGGAGGCATCGCGCAGCGCGTGATACTCGAACACTCGCTCGCGGCCGAGGCAGGACATACCGTACTCGCCGACCGGGGATGGCGCGTCGCGTTCCGCGGAGCCGCCTTCACTGATGGCCGTAAGCGGGTACACGTTTCCGGTGGAGAACGCGACGATCCTCGATCCGCGAAATCGCTCCGCGGCCATGGACGGAAGCACGACGTTTGCTGCCCACGTCAACGCCGGCGCACGAGCCGTCCCGAATTTCTGACCAGCCATGTAGATGATGGACGGTGCATCAGGGAGCGCCGCCATGGAGGGACGATCAGCGAGATCGCAGGCGATCGTCTGGATGTTGTTCGCATTCAGGTGATCCTGTACCGCTCGATCGCTGAAACGAGACACCGCTATGACGCGATCGCTGCGACCTGCGGCGTCGAGCGCCCGGCGAAGCATGACGGCGAGAGAAGGTCCCATCTTTCCCCCGGCGCCGAGCACCATCATATCACCAGCAATCCCTCGAACGGCTTCGACGACTCTTGGTGTGGGGCGCGAGAGCCGCTCTTCAAGCGCCCGATCATCAACGAGCGCAGGTTCTGGCGTCAGCGGCAACTCACTCGCGAGCGACCTGCGAGGCATCGTGAGCACGCACGGCCTCTTCAGCACCGATGAATCCGATCTTGCTGTGCGTGCCATCGCAGAACGGCTTGTTCGTCGATGCGCCGCAGCGGCAGAGCGAGATGGGCTTGCCAGGGACGAGCTCCATGGCCTTGCCCTCGTGATCGACGAGGGTGATGTCGCCTTCGACTCGAAAAGGACCGTTCTTCCTGATGGTGATCGTGACTGGCGTCATGTGCTCTGAAATGAATGAAAGGTTAGGCCCGAACGGTATCCGCCAGCCAGTCCCTGATCTCGCGCTTGATCTGGCCGGAAGACTTCAGCTCTCCGCTCAGACAACGCTGTACGAGAGACGGTAGTTCCGCATCCGATGCAAATCGCAGTCCGACCAACTGCCCCATCTTCAGCTCGCCGGCTCTCGTCTGGATCTCCGGGGGAAGCAGGCCGCGCAGGCGCAGCATCATCTCCAGTCGGATCACGCGATTCTGCACAATGAGTGTGGAAACACGGAGCGCCAGCATCCCGGCAGCCAGGGCGACAGCAACCACTACATTCCAGCCAGTGAGCCGAGCAGGATTTCGATAGAAGAGGACGGTGTGCACAATGACGTTGATCGCCAGGATCGGAAATGC
>JBKJRV010000294.1:0-2606 GCA_046593115.1 Gemmatimonadaceae bacterium | reverse complement strand
ACCGGGCCTGACGATTCCTGGGCGCTGGAGTGGAACGACTTTCTAGGTGCCGTTTTACGTGGCGAGCCAATGCGTGGCAGCGCGAATGACGGAATGGTGGCGATGCGCCTGATCGATTCGCTGTATCGCTCGGCGGCGCTGGGTGCGCCGGTAACGGTATGACGTTTACGCGTACATTTCTCGAAGAGACTTCCAGGATCGCTTCGCTTATTGATCACGAGGCGGTTGAAAAAATGGCCGCGGCGCTGGCCGCGACACGCGCGCGCGATGGCCGCATTTTTTTCCTTGGTGTCGGTGGCGGAGCAGGACATGCCTCGCACGCGGTCAATGATTTCCGGAAACTGGCGGGAATCGAGTGTTACGCCGCGAGCGACAACGTCTCAGAGCTCACAGCACGAATCAACGATGAGGGCTGGGACGGTGCGTATGCCGCTTGGCTCCGGGGCAGTCGTCTGGCCAAGCGCGATGCCATTTTTGTTTTCTCGGTTGGCGGCGGCAGCCGGGAGAAGCAGATAAGCGTGAACATCGTGAACGCCATCGAGCTCGCTCGCCAAGTGGGCGCCACGGTGATGGGTGTCGTTGGGCGAGACGGTGGCCACACCAAGGCGGTAGGCGATGCGGTGGTTGTGGTACCCACCGTCGAGGACTCGCGCGTGACGCCGCATACGGAAGCCTTTCAAGCAGTCGTTTGGCACCTGCTGGTCTCGCACCCGCTCGTCGCTATGCACTCGACGAAGTGGGAAAGCACCACGGGAGGCGCCGCGCGGTGAATAGCACGGAAGCGCTGTCGGCTCGCAACCTCTCGCTGACAACCGACAGTGATCGTCACATAAACGCGGAGCGTGCCGCGCCTTCTCCGGGAGGCGGTGACGGGACGCGCGACTGGATTGCGGAGGTCGCGCCGATATCGCTCGCCACCGATTGGGAGGCGGCGCTGCCCGCGCGGGCAACGGGGATCGGCTGGAGAATTGGTCAGCTTGTCAAGCGGGCGATCGACGTTGTCGTTGCGCTGGTGGGCATCGTGGTCACGTGCCCGTTGTTTGTGTTAGTCGCTATCGCGATTCGCGTCGACTCTGCGGGACCAGCGTTCTATCCGTGGCAGGTAGTGGGATATCGCGGCCGGCGCTTCACCGGATACAAGCTGCGCACCATGGTGCAGGACGCGGATCGTCTCAAGGCGCAGCTGCTGCATCTCAACGACATGACGGGTCCAGTGTTCAAGATGCGCGAGGACCCCAGAGTGACGCGTGTAGGACGTCTGCTGCGCAAGGCTTCGGTCGACGAGCTGCCGCAACTGCTCAGCGTGCTGCGCGGCGACATGAGCCTGGTGGGGCCACGTCCAATGTTCGCTCACGAGTTCGTTCAGTCGTCGCCAGTGCAGCGGCAGAAGTTGTCGGTGCGTCCGGGAATCACGTGCACGTGGCAGGTATCCGGGCGCTCGACGATTGTCAGCTTCGAGGACTGGACTCGTCTGGATCGCGAATACATCCGGGACTGGAGCCTGGCGCTGGACTTCCGGATCCTCTGGCGGACGCTCCTCGTGGTGACGCGCGGGGTGGGTGCGCACTAACCGCTAGCCGCTGGTTCCGCGTGGCTCGCCACGCGTGCACGGCTTCCTTCCACAAATCGCGCACCGCTTGCGGTGCTGAGCATACGGAGTTGTCATGACGGCCTCATTTGTCACCGATGCGCGCGACGGCGTGTTCGTTTTCTCCGTTGGCGGCGGCAATTTGGAGAAGAATGCACCTGCTCGTGTCGCACCCGGCTCTGGCGCTGCACGAAACGAAGTGGGAATCGCTCGGACCAACCGGAAGTGTAGGATGATTGTCTGGCGGGATTCGCAGTGACCCCACCTGATACCGCTGCCGACTCCGTTGATCGTGCGGGCGGGGAAGCTTCCCTGAGCTTCGCCGACGTTCGCGCCGCGCTTCGTCACAGGATGCGATGGTTGTTGATGTGGGGGGCTTTCATCACCGCGGTGCTTGTCATCGGGTTGGTCCAACTGCGGAACTATTACACGTCCGCGGTGGCGGTCATTCCTGAAACGCGCACACCTGGTTCCAGCTCCCTCGGCGGGTTGGCTGCGCTTGCTGGCGTGAACCTCGGAACGCTCGGCACCAGCCAGTCCCCACAATTCTATGCGGCAGTGCTCCAGAGCCGGCCGATTCAGTACGCCGTGCTGCATCGCCGGTTCAGCACCGAACGTGTGAAAGGCATGAGCGGGGACAGTGCGCAGCTCTATCAGATTCTCAACACGACGGACAGAACGCTGATGGATCGCATTCGCGGGCAGGGTGATTCCGCGAAGCAGATTGCGAGCGCATCGGCGAGGCTGAACAAGCGCACGGGCGTGAACGTCGATCTGCGCTCGGGGATCATTCGGCTGACGGTGACCCATTGGTCTCCCCAGCTGGCGGCCGCGATCGCGAACGCATACGCCGAGGAGTTGATTCAGTTCAACTTTGCGACGCGACAGACGCAGGCGCGTGCCCGCCGTGAGTTCCTCGAGAAGCGTGAGCGAGAGGCGGCTGGCGAGCTTGCGGGAGCTGAAGCAAACCTGCGTGGGTTCCTGGAGCGCAATCGCGACTACGAGAACTCCCCGTCAC
>JBKJRV010000370.1:0-11053 GCA_046593115.1 Gemmatimonadaceae bacterium | reverse complement strand
CCGCGCTACCCGTCGCGGTCGCCGCCAAAGGCGACGCGCTTCCGCCAACCCTCGCTCCGCGACTGCGCGCCATCGTCGGCAGCCGCCACGTGCTCGAGCGCCCAAGCCAGCTTCTGGTGTACGCGTCGGATGGGCTTCCGACCTATCGGAAACAGGCAGCGCTCGCGGTCTTCCCTGGCACCGGCGACGAGCTGATCGCAGTAGTGCGCCTGCTGGCCGAGCTGCACATGCCGTTTGTGCCGCGCGGTGCGGGCACCGGACTTTCCGGTGGCGCGCACGCCGATGGTGTAACGATCGTCGGCCTCCATCGACTCAAGCGCATCATCTCCATCGATCCGGAGAACGGCATCGCCGTGGTCGAGCCAGGAGTCGTCAACATCACGCTCACGCGCGCCGCGACGGCATTCGGACTGCACTACGCTCCTGATCCCTCGAGCCAGGCCGCCTGCACTATCGGCGGGAACGTCGCGGAGAATGCGGGCGGTCCTCACTGCCTGAAGTACGGTGTGACCCTCAACCATGTCGTCGCCATCACTGCTCTGCTGCCCAGTGGCGAGCTCGTTCGGCTCGGTAACGACGATGGTGAATCAGACGGTTACGATCTGCTCGGCGCCTTCATTGGCAGCGAAGGATGCTTTGGCATCGCCCTCGACATCACGGTGAAGCTCTCGCGCAATCCGCAGGCGGTGCGGACCATGCTCGCGGATTTCATGACCATCGACGCCGCGGCACGCGCGACGTCCGGCATTATTGCGACGGGGATCGTTCCTGCCGCTCTCGAGATGATGGACGGCGCCACCGTGCGTGCCGTAGAGGCCTCCATCTACGCTGCCGGCTATCCCACGGACGCCGAGGCGGTGTTGCTGGTGGAGATCGATGGACTCGAAGCTGGACTGGAAGCAGACGTCGATACCGTCCGGCAGATCTGCCTCGACGCTGGCGCCCGCGCGGTACGCGTTGCCTCGTCCGAGGCGGAGCGCGCGCGCCTGTGGCAGGGACGCAAGAAAGCATTCGGCGCCATGGGCCGTATCTCGCCGCATCTTTTCGTGCAGGATGCGGTAGTGCCACGGACGAAGCTGCCCGAAGTGCTTGCGCGCATACACGAGATCGCCGCGCGGAACCGCGTAAAGGTGTGCAACGTGTTCCACGCGGGCGACGGCAACCTGCACCCCAACATCGGCTACGATGCCAGTGACGCAGAGGAAACCGAACGCGTGCACAAGGCGATGCAGGAGATGATGAACGCCTGCATCGATGCCGGCGGCACCATTACCGGTGAGCACGGTGTCGGCATCGACAAGCTTGGCTACATGGATCTGATTTTTTCGGCAGATACACTCGACGCGATGTGCCGATTGCGCTCTGTCTTCGATCCTGACCAGCGCTCTAACCCGGGCAAGGCCATTCCGATGCACAGCTGTCGCGAATGGACGATGGCGCCATCCGCACGTGCCTCGGCCGCCAGCCGATCGAGACGCTGACGGAAATGGCCGCTCCCGTCCACGCACCCACCGCCGCCGCATCTCAGGCACTCGATCGCATTGTGCACGCGCGGGCGACACGGACGCCGTTGCGAATTCATGGGGCCGGTACCTGGCTGACGGCTGGCCGCCCCGTTGCCGCCACGACGCCGCTGACGCTGGACGGCGCGCGCGGAATCGTCGAGTACGTTCCCGGCGACCTCACGATGACGGTGGGTGCCGCGACGTCGCTCGCCGAGATTGCGACGGCGACACGGGCCGAGCGGCAGTGGCTGGCGCTCGATCCCGCGGGGAGCGGGCGCGGGTCCGTCGGTGCCACCGTGGCAACCAATTCCTCCGGCCCACTCGCGCACGCGTTTGGCGCACCGCGCGATCAGGTGCTCGGTGTCGAGTGCGTCACCGGCGCTGGCACCGTGGTGCGCGGTGGTGGACGCGTGGTGAAGAACGTCGCGGGTTTCGATCTCACGCGATTGATGGTTGGATCCTGGGGCACGCTCGGCGTCCTGACCGAGGTCAGCTTGCGACTGCGTGCGCTTCCGGAGACGGAGACAACCGTCGCGCTCGCGCTGCCAGGCGAATCGGCGGCACTGAAGGCAACACTCTTCCGCCTTGCCGAGGCGCACATGGGGGCATACGCGCTGGAGATGGTAAATAGTGTGCTCGCGCACCGCATCGGCCTCGGTGATGCTCCGTTCCTGCTCGCGCGACTCGGTGGTAATTCCGATGTCGTGCGCGCACAGGAGACGTCGCTCGCGTCGCTGGGCGACCTGCAAAGAAGTGTGAACCCCCAGGCGTGGGAACACGTTCGGAGCTGTGATGACGGGGGAACGGTGGTGTTGCGCCTGTCGCAACGTCGTTCGGAGATGGTTGATAGCTGGGATCGCGGCTGCGCGATAGCGCGGATGTATGGGGGCCTCGTTCACGGATCTCCAGCGCGCGGCATGGTGCGGGTCACGATACCGGGCGATCCGGCAACCTTTGCGGCCGCACTGCGTGCCGAGCTGGACCGCTTCAAAGGGACGGTGGTGTTCGAGCGATCGTCCCCGTCGTTGTGGACCGATCTCGCGAGACCCACTGCGCTGGATCCGTTGTCACGCGGCGTGAAGCGGGCCTTTGATCCCGACGGGATTCTCAATCCCGGCATTCTCGGAGATCCTCCGCCGTGACGGCACCGCTCACTCGCCAGCAGGGGGCGGACGCTCCGCTGCCATGCGCGCTGCCCGGCACTCCACTCGCTGCGGCCGCGTCGGGCATCGACATGTGCGTGCACTGCGGGTTCTGTCTTCAGGCGTGTCCGACGTACCTGGTGCTGGAGGATGAGAACGACAGCCCGCGCGGCCGCATCATGCTCATGCGCTCGTTGCTGGAAGGCACTCTTGATCGCACTGATGAAACCGTGCACACGCACATCGCGCAGTGCCTCGGCTGCCGGGCATGCGAGACGGCGTGCCCGTCAGGCGTGCCGTACGGCCATCTCCTCGAAGCCACGCGTGCGACGCTCGCGGAAACGCGGCCCATTCCGACCCTGGCGCGGCTGATTCTGTCGATCTTTGCGCGGCCAGTGCTTCGCCGACTGGCCATGCTCGGTGCGCGCATGATGCGCGCAACGCCGCTGCCGCGTGTTCTCTCAGGGTTGCCTGGCCAGCTTGGCTTTGCCTTCTCGATGCTCGCGTCAACGTCGCCGGTGGTTCCGCGTGGCTCGTATCCATCTCCACGGGGAGGCACGCGCGGCAGCTGTGCGCTGCTGCAAGGCTGCGTGATGGAAGGGCTGTACGCGCATACGAACCGGGCGACTGAGCGCACGCTGGCAGTCAACGGCTACTCCATGACGCGCGCTCCCGGTCAGGGTTGCTGCGGAGCACTGCACGCGCACGCTGGCGATCTGGAGGGAGCCCGGAAGCTGGCTCGAGTGAACGTCGGTGCGTTCGAGCGGCACGGGAGCGACTTCATCGTGGTGAACGCCGCGGGTTGCGGAGCGATGATGAAGGAGTACGGACACCTCCTTCACGACGACCCGAAATGGGCGGCGCGCGCGCAGTCGGTGTCTGTGCGCGTACGTGACGTGAGCGAGCTGCTTGCCGCCGCCGGTCCCATCGCGGGGGGCAATCTCCCGCTGCGGGTGAGCTACGACGCTCCCTGTCACCTGCTGCATGCACAGCGCGTGGTCGATCCGCCACTTCGCATGCTGGCAGCCATTCCCGGGCTCGAGCTGCTTCCGCTGGCCGACGCCGATCAGTGCTGCGGGAGCGCCGGTATTTATAATCTCATAGAGCCGGAGACATCCGACCGCGTGCTCGACGTCAAGCTTGCTGCGATCGCGAAGAGCGGGGCCGACTACGTGGCGACGGGGAATCCCGGCTGTATGATGCAGATCGGTGCCGGTCTCCGTCGAAACCATCTAGGCGCGCAAGCAGTTCATCCGGTGGATCTGCTTGACGCCTCCTACCAGGCCAGATGAACACAACACATCAGCACCCCAGAGATTCAGGCGTGATTGGCGACATCGCCGGTCATGCAGTGCTCCTCCACTTTGGAGACGTGCCGAGCGAGTACGCGGCACTCTCGACCGGGGCGCTCGTAGTTGATCGCAGCTACCGTGGTCGCGCTGAAGTCACGGGCCCAAAGGCAGCCGAATCGGTGAACGGCCTCGTGACGAATGACGTGATATCGCTTCAGCCAGGCACCGGAGTGTATGCCGCCGTCCTGACGGCAAAGGGAAAGATTCTCGCCGATGTTCGAGTGTTCAGGCGAAGTGACGGTCTGCTGCTCGACACGCCGCCCCGATCGGCGCAGGCTCTTCGCGACACACTCAAGAAGTTCATCAATCCACGCGTCGCACCCCAGCGGGACGTGTCGGACACGCTCGTGAACCTCGGCATCTTCGGACCCCGCGCTGCGACCGTCATTGCTGAGGCGTTGGGCCTGTCTGCCGAAGCGCTTGCTGCTCTTCCCCTCTACGGACACATCGCGACTGACTGGTCCGGTGGTTCCGTGATGATTGCTCGAGTTCCTGATCTCGCAGTTCCGGGTTTTGAGATGTTCATGCCGCCTGAGCATTTCTCCGCGCTCAATGATCGGCTCGTGGTCGCCGGGGCGATCCCCGGAGGCTTCTCCGCGTTTGAGATTGCCCGGGTCGAAGCCGGCCGCCCGGAGTGGGGGATCGACATGGACGACAGCACGATTCCGCAGGAAGCCAACTTCGACGAGCTTGGAGCGATTTCGTATACAAAGGGGTGCTACACCGGGCAGGAGACGGTTGCGCGGGTGCACTTTCGCGGACACGTGAACCGCCATCTGCGTGGGTTGCGTCTACCGGCCGGCAGTGAGCTTCCCTCCGCGAAATCGGAACTGGTGGATGATGAGGACAAGGTTGTTGGTGACGTCCGCTCCAGTGCGCTGTCGCCGAGGGTGGGGCCGATCGCGATTGCGATGGTGCGACGTGAGATCCCGCTCGGCGCATCGATCACCGTGCGTAGCGGCGAGGTTACCTCGCGTGCCGCGGTTGTTGCGCTGCCTTTTGTCCTGTAGGTCTGAGTCGGGAACCGGACTACGGGTCACCCGACATCGCCGTTAGAATCGAACTACGGGTGACCGGATTCGACGGATTGACACCGATTGAACGGATCGCCTCCCGAGACGCTTAATGTGTGTTGCCCCCTGCAGCCAGTTCATCCTCTGTTCGGACTTCTTTCTTGTCTCTTGGTCTCGCTGCAACTGGCTTGATCAGCACATTGAGCAATCCGTGAGATCGCTGTACTTATCCGTTGGATCAGGTCACTCGCGGTTCGGTTCATGAGATGATACGAGCCATGCGAGGGCGGGCACTCGTTACGGGAGCCACAGGACTCGTCGGATCACACATCGTCGAGCGGCTGCGAAACGCAGGCTGGTCGATACGAGCGCTCACCCGCGTTCCCGACACGGCGCGATGGCTGGGCAATGACGTGGAGCTCGTCGCTGGCGATGTGCTCGACTCCCCCAGCTTCATCACAGCAGCGAAGTCCTGCGACATCGTCTTCCACACGGCGGCGACAGTCACCGGAGCCGGCGGCTGGGAGTCGTACCGGTCACTCAATCTGGACGGCACCCGGAACGCCATTGCCGCGGCACGATCCAGCGGTGCGCGCCTCATGCACGTGAGCAGCGTAGCGGTGTACGGTCCCGGCATGCGATACCTGAGCGGGCAGCTAACTGCCGAGCGCGCATCGTTCGAGGGGTTATCGGAAGACTTGTACTACGCTCGCTCGAAGCGAGAGTCCGAGCAGGCCGTCCTCGATGCCCATGCAGCGGGAGATATCTGGGCGACCGCAATTCGACCCGATATCATCTACGGACGGCGAGACCGGCAGTTCATTCCTCGCGTTGCGCGCGTGCTGCGTCACGGAATCGTCCCGCTATTTGGCGGAGGTCGCTCGACTCTCCCGATCATACACGCGAAGAGCGTTGCGGAAGCGGCGTGGCTGGCTGCGACGACCGATGTCGCGGGCGGTAATGCGTACAACGTCGCCAATGAGCGGCCCGTCACCGTCCGGGAGTTCGTCGCTCTGGCAGCAGAGGGGCTGGGCCACCAGGTAGTCGGATTTCCCTTTCCAGTACCGCTCGCCAATGTCTTCCTCCGGTTGGCGATGCCAATCATCGGGCTGCTGCGAGGCCGAGGACTGCGCGCCATGTCGGGCAACACGATCAATCTGCTCACCAGGGATAATCCGTTCACATCTGAGCGCGCGCGGCACGAGCTTGGATGGACTCCGGCCATCGATCCGGCCGAAGGACTGCCCGACGCATTTCGCTGGTGGAAGGATCAGGAGATGCAAAAGAGGCGCGATTTCTCGCGCCCCCAGGTTTGAAGCAGAGACGCGATTACGGCGTCTTCTTCATTCCCTTCATGCCCTTGTGCATCATGCTGTCCTTCATCATGGAATCACGCATCATCGAATCGCGCATCATGGCGCCGTCGGTTGGCGCGGGTGCCATGGCCGGAGCAGCGGTATCCGAGCGCATCGTATCGGCCGGCTTCTCGGCAGTGGAACAGGCAGCGACCGCGAGCACCGCGGCGAACAGGGCCAGACGCTTCATTTTGACGTTCTCCAGTGAGATAAGGGTGTTTGGCACGCGTCCGCGCACTGCCTATCGGTGTTGCTCGGATCGGGCGGCAGTAAATTACGATGTCCCGGGCCGTAGTTCAAGACTGCGGAGTGCGTCCAAGTCGGGGCACGACAACAGGTTCGCTCAATCCGCACGGGTTCGGCCCTGTCCCCGCCGTTCTTCCCGGCCCGCATCAGGCATAGCTTCATTGAACGCATTCGGTTCCCCGCCTTCCCGCCGAAACGTCAACCTTCTGTCATCCCGCGCGAGCGAAGCGAGTGTCGGGATCTACCGTACGGTGTTAATGGCCGGCTATTGAGGAAACTTCAGGCTCGTGATCTCACCAGCATCCCGCACATTCTCAGGTCCGTGATTTCAGCAACATCCCGCACAATTTCAGGTCAGTGATCTCTCCTGCATCCGCGGCCAGCGCCTTGATAAGCACCGGGACCATACGCGGTGCATGTCCGCACGATTGCCCGGACACGTGCGCGATGCTTGTTGACGTTGAAGATGGCCGGGCGGTTCGCGTACGCGGCGATGACGCGCACCCGTTCACTCAGGGTTTTCTGTGTGCAAAGGTGAACCGGTATCTCGAACGCACCTACCACGCTGACCGGCTGCTGACGCCGCTTCGTCGTACGGGACCCAAGGGCTCCGGCTCGTTCGAAAGGATCGGCTGGGATGAGGCCATCACGGAAATTGCGGCGCGGCTGGGCGAAGTTGTCCGCTCACCCGAAGGACCGCAGGCCATTCTGCCGTACTCGTACGCCGGGACGATGGGCCTGCTCCAGGGCTCATCGATGGACCGCCGCTTTTTCCATCGCATTGGGGCGTCGAAGCTCGCGCGCACCATTTGCGCCACCGCCGGTACTGTCGGCATGCAGATGACGGTTGGCGCAAACATTGGCGCCGACGGCGAAGGACTTCCACAGAGCGATCTCGTCATCCTGTGGGGAACCAATACGCTGACGTCGAACCCGCATCTCTGGCCCTTCGTGCAGCGCGCACGCGATGGCGGCGCGCCGATTATCGCCATCGACCCGATTCGGACGCGGACCGCCGAACGATGCGATGAGTGGATCGGTATCCGTCCCGGTACCGATGCGGCGCTCGCACTCGGCATGATGCATGTGCTCTTCGCCGAACATCTCGACGACCGCGATTACATGGAGCGCTTCACGCTGGGCGGTGACGCACTGCGTGCGCGAGCCACGGAGTACGACCCCGACCGTGTCGCACGCATCACGGGACTGGCCGCCGAGCGCATCGTGTCGCTCGCGCAGCAATACGGAAAGGCCAGTGCAGCGTTCATCCGGGTGAACTACGGTCTTCAGCGGCATCATGGCGGCGGCATGGCCATGCGCAGCATCGCCTGCCTGCCGGCAGTCACCGGACACTGGCGGCGCGCGGGCGGTGGCGTGCAGCTCTCCACGAGCGGCAATTTCAAGTTCAACGTCCCGGCACTCGAGCGACCGGATCTGTCGCCGCCGGTGCGGACTATCAACATGAGCCGGCTGGGTGAGGCGCTCCTGGGCACACACACGGAAGGCGGCCCCCCGGTCAAGGCGCTTGTCGTCTACAATTCCAATCCTGCGGCGGTGGCGCCCGATCGCTCGGCGGTGCTCCGGGGTCTCGCTCGAGAGGACCTGTTTACCGTGGTGCTCGAACACTTCCAGACTGACACCGCGGACTGGGCGGACATCGTGCTGCCTGCTACGACGCAGCTGGAGCACTGGGACGTCCATCTCGCGTACGGTCACCACTACGCGGCGTTGAACCGGCCGTCCATCGCCCCGGTGGGCGAGTGCAAGCCGAACACGGAGATCTTCCGGCTCATCGGCCAGCGCATGGGGCTCGACGATCAATGCCTGCGCGACGACGATGTCACCATGATCCGGCAGGCGCTCGACAGCCCGCACGATCGCATGCGCGGAGTGACCTTCGATGCACTGATGGAGCACGGTTGGGCGCGGCTTAACCTGCCTCGGCCCTACCTCCCATATGCCGAGGGCAACTTCACGACGCCGAGCGGCAAGTGCGAGTTCTATTCGGAGCGGCTGAAGCAGATGGGGCTCGATCCCCTGCCGACGTTCACCGCGCCGTATGAATTCCCCGAGAATGTTCCGGAGCTGGCAGCGCGCTACCCGCTCACATTGATCTCATCGCCCGCGCACCACTTTCTGAACTCGTCGTTCGTCAACATTGGGCCGCTGCAGCGCGCCGCGCGCGAGCCGGAGTGCATCATCAATTCCGTTGACGCAGAGCGCCGGGGAATCGCCGAAGGCGAACGGGTGGTGATTCATAACGACCGCGGGGAGTTCGTCGCCATTGCGCGGGTGGGTGAATCCATTCGCGAGGGCAGCGTGTGGGCGCCGAGCATCTGGTGGGGAAAGCTGGCGGCGGATGGACACAATGCGAATGACACCACGTCGCAGCGCGAAACCGACATGGGCCACGGTGCGGTGTTCTACGATAACCTGGTAGAGGTCAGCGTCGCCGATTAGGCGCTGGAATTCGCGGTTGGGTGAGGCCAATTGGCTGGTATGCGGTCTCCCGCCAAGTCCTAGGCGATACGCACCACGCACCAGTCACTTATCCGGCTTGAGCACCATCAGCGAAACAGCGATCAAAGGTGCAGCGAGAGCAATTGCGCCCCACAATCCCCATCGTCGCGAGAGGGCGTCATACCGGGCCAGATCAAAGTCCCCAGCACCGCTTGCGTTTCGGGCAACGTCCCGTAATTGCCGCTGCAACGGTACCACCTGCGCCATGAACGCGATTCCCGATACGACTAAAAGGATGATCGACCAGAGAATCCAGTCGGTGCGCAGCATTGGGATTCGTCCAATTCCGGCGGCGCCGAATCCAGCCACGATGATCAGCACCACCCCGGGAATCGTGAACAACCGGTCGCTCACGATGATGCCGTCCATCACGTGCGCGATGATGCGCGGATCCTTCGTTCGGTCGGCATGCGCCTTCCAGAAGACACCTGTCGCGATGTTGCCAACGAACATGACCACGGCGAGGATGTGAACCACCTTCATGGCCAGATACATCATCAGCCTCCCACGCTAGGGGACGAGGGAATCAATCACCACGGTTGAGCCCTTCGCCTGCACCGGATACGATTCCATTACCGGTCCTGTAAACCACGCGCGCACCCACTGCCCAGTGCGCAACGAGTTGAAATCGCCGGATTTCGACTCCGGCAGAAGGATGACCGCGTCCTGACCGATCCGGACCACGGCCTTGTGCGAGCCCGCCGCCTGATCCGGCTGTGCTTCAACTCGAATGCTCCCGATGCGCTCGCCATCACGGTAAACCGCCGTGATCCGGCCTACAATCGAAGGAACAGTAGCCGGAAGGCGCACCTTCGACTCGGGAGACCCGGGCGCCGACTCGCTGGCACTCGGCGAGCACGCCACGGCCCCGAAGCAGACCGCGCCGGTGAGCAACGCCGAGCGCGCGCTCACAGCCCCGATCACGCCTTCTTCTTTCCGACGACGTCCACCGCCACCATGACCGCGCCCGCGACGATCAGACCCAGCGCGACGCTTCGGGGGACAAACCCCTTCTCCTTCGCCTCCATCTTCAGCGGTCCCATTTCCACCGTATGCTTCTCCTTCGTATAGCTGAAGCCGCCAGAAGCGACTCCAATGATCCCGATGACGATCAGGACAACGCCGATCCAGCCGATTGGTCGCATGCATGCCCCCATGAAGAGTGGATATTCTTCGGCAAACATGAGCTATTTGGAGGCCGGCGGCCAGTTGCCAAGCAGGGTATTCCCGGGTGATGTTCCAATCCTGTACCGCGCTCCCGTCCGTCCCCCATCGCGCGCCCACTGGAGATCGTAGTGCCTGCTTCGTCGTCAGCCTCACACCCCCGCACCCTCGGCGAGCTTAAACGATCGCCATTCGCGAAACGCTCCGGCCGCAAGCTCAAGGATGAGCTCCGCGAGAACCTGCTCGCCCGACTGGCGGGTGGCGGACCACTCTTCGAGGGCGTCGTGGGCTACGAAGAGACGGTGATGCCGCAGCTCATCAACGCCATTCTCTCTCGGCACAACTTTATTCTTCTTGGCCTCCGCGGCCAGGCCAAGTCGCGCATTCTGCGTGCGCTCACGACGCTGCTCGATGACGCGATGCCGATCGTCGCCGGGAGCGAAGTGAACGACGACCCGTTCGCGCCCATCTCGAAGCAGTCCCGCCAGCTGATCGCTGAAGCCGGAGATGACACACCCATTGCGTGGATGGATCGCGACAGCCGATACGTCGAAAAGCTGGCGACGCCTGATGTCACCATCGCCGACCTGATCGGCGACGTCGACCCGATCAAGGCCGCCCGGGGCGGACACATTCTCTCCGATGAGCTCACCATCCACTACGGCATGCTCCCGCGCGCAAATCGAGGGATCTTTGCGCTGAATGAGCTTCCTGACCTGGCTGGAAAGGTGCAGGTCGGTCTGTTCAACATCATGC
>JBKJRV010000361.1:0-4800 GCA_046593115.1 Gemmatimonadaceae bacterium | reverse complement strand
GCGAGGCGCGGCGTCACCCATGGCGCGATGCTTCGCAGGGGCGGCGGCCGCTCGCGGCAGACCTGCATCACCGTCTCGACGTAGCTCGCGCGAAGCTCGTATGCCGGGCGCCCCGCGAGCGCCTCGAACAGCACCGCGCCGAGCGACCAGATGTCCGAGCGTGCGTCGATGTCGCGCTGCGCCTGAATCTGCTCGGGGGACATGTACTGCGGCGTGCCGAGCGAGAGGCCGGTCTGCGTGATCCGCGCTCCGCCCGCCTTCGACACTGCGAGCGCGATCCCGAAGTCGGCGATCACCGGCTGGCCAGCCTGGAGAAGAATATTTTCGGGCTTCAGGTCGCGGTGGATGACGTTGTGCGCGTGCGCGTAGTCGAGAGCGCTCGCCACCGCGATCGCGATACGGACCGCTTCGTCCACCGGGAGCTGCTTCTCACGGTCGAGCCGGACCCGGAGCGATTCCCCTTCCACGTACGGCATCACATAGAAGAGGAGTCCCTCCGCTTCACCCGAATCGAACAGCGGCAGCAGGTTCGGGTGCTGCAGATTCGCCGTTACCCGGATCTCGGCCAGGAATCGCTCGACGCCGAGGACCGCGCCGAGCTCGGGCTTCAGCAGCTTGAGCGCGACGTGCCGGTCATGGCGGACGTCGCGCGCGAGATAGACAGTCGCCATGCCGCCGGCGCCGATCTCCCGTTCGACGTCATATCGGCCGCTGAGAGCGGACTTGAGCTGAGCCACGGTGTCCATGGCAGGCCAATGTAGGAACGCTGCCCACCTGCGCCAGCCCATGATGAGCTGAAGCCGATTCGCGCAGGTCATGGGTGTGACCGGTAATGGCGCCGTTTCGCCGCCCTGCGCAACCCGTTGATGACACCGTCGGCTCGTCTCGGCGCATCGTTCGCCAGTGTCCACTTGCTCCAACTTCGCCGAGCCGAGCAGATTATGGCCATGCCCGCGTCCGCACGTAGATGGACCGTCGAAGAAGTCCGCGAGATGCAGGACGAAGTGCGCGCGTGGCCGCGGTACGAGCTCATTGGCGGAGAGCTCATCGTGACCCCGTCGCCGACGGTTACGCATCAGCGCGTCATCATGGGCGTTATTCGCCTTCTGGACGGCTACCTGGCGAAGCAGCCAATTGGTGAGCTGCTGACGTCACCCGCCGATCTCGAGCTGATGCCGGGGACGATCGTTCAGCCTGACGTCTTCGTTCTTCCGGATCCGAACTACAGGAACTGGCGCGAGGCAAAGAGCCTGTTGCTGGCCGTCGAGGTGATCTCGCCGTCGAGCCGTCGCGTGGACCGGGTGACGAAGCGGCGCTTCTTCGCCGAGGTGGACGTCGCCGAGTATTGGGTGATTGACGCCAACGATCGCCTGTTCGAACGCACGCGGGGTGGCGACGCGCGGCCCGAGATCCTGGACCAGACTCTGGAGTGGCGCCCGACGGGCACATCTGAGCCGTTGGTGATAGACATCGCGAAGTTCTTCGCCACAGTGCACCGGGACGAGCGGTAGGTAGGCTCATGCCCGCGTCCGCCCGCACATGGACTGTTGAGGAAGTCCGCGAGATGCAGGAGGAAGACCGCGCGTGGCCGCGGTACGAGCTCATCGACGGCGAACTGATTGTCACACCCGGGCCCGAGATCATTCATGCGGAGGCGTTCGGAGACCTCCTCTTCGCTTTGGGCCAGTATTTGAAAGGCCAGCGCGGAGCGAAGGTTCTTTTCTCCTCCTCCGATCTGGAATTGGTGCCCGGCTCCCTCGTTCAGCCAGATGTCTTCGTCTACCCGCGCAGCACTGAGCATCGTGTACGTGAGTGGAATGACATCAAGAGATTATTGGTGGCCATCGAGATTACTTCGGCCACCACCGGCCAGGTCGATCGGGGGATCAAGCGCCGCTTCTACGCCCGTTCGGGTGTTGTTGCTGAGTACTGGGTCGTCGACGTGGACGCCCGGGTCATCGAGCGCACTCGCGGCGGAGCGGAACAACCGGAGATCCTCGACCGAACGCTCGAATGGCATTTCGATGGCGCGTCCGAGCCGTTCGTGCTCGACGTGCAAGCATTCTTCGCCGGGGTCCACGACGTCTTCGAAGGGTAAAGCTTCACGTTGCGGTAGCACGATGGCGGCGCGCCCTGGTTAGGAGAGTACCGTCCGTGCATGTGGGCTTGCCCGCTCGGCGCCGAGGAGACTAGCGTATGCACATGGCGATCGCGACACGCGAGTGGACGGTCGAGGAGGTGTGGACGCTCCCCGAAGACGGTAACCGCTACGAGGTTATCGACGGGGAGCTATTCGTGACGCCGGCTCCTGGCGGGCTGCACCAGGAGGCGGTCGGTCGCATGTACGCGAAACTGCTTGCCTGGGTCGACGCTACTCGCCTTGCGTACGTGCGCATGTCGCCGGCGGACATCCGTTACGGCGTGCGCACGATGGTTCAGCCAGATGTGTTTGCGGCTCGTCTCGTCGAAGGGAAGAAACCGCGAGGCTGGAGTGAATTGTCCCGTCTGTTGATCGCCATCGAAGTGCTCTCGCCATCCACCGCGCGTTCTGATCGAACCGTCAAGCGTCGGCTCTACCAGCGGGAGGGCGTCCCGGAATACTGGATCGTGGATATCGACGCCCGCCTCATCGAGCGGTGGCGTCCCGCCGACGAGCGGCCGGAGATTCTGACTGCGACCATCGATTGGCAGCCCGACCCGGCCTACCCTCCGTTCGTGATCGACCTCGTGGAATATTTCGCCGAGGTTTTCGACGAACGGTAGTAAGGCTTCACATTGCGGTAACACGATGCCGGCGCGCCCAGTGAAGAGAGTATCGTCCGTGCATGTGGGCTTGCCCGCTCGGCGCCGAGGAGACTAGCGTATGCACATGGCGATCACTTCACGGGAGTGGACGGTCGAGGAGGTGTGGGCGATTCCGGAGGACGGGAAGCGCTATGAGGTCATTGACGGCGAGCTGTTCGTGACGCCGTCCCCGCGCGACGAGCATCAGGATGTCATCGTAGAGCTTGTCCTGCGACTACAGGGGTACCTGCGATTGGTCGGTACTGGTCGCACGCGTATTTCGCCTTCGGACATCCGGTCTGGACCGCGAACCATGGTGCAGCCAGACGTCTTCGTTATCCCACTCGTTGCAGGGAAGCGTCGCCGGGGCTGGAACACTCTCCCTGAGTTGCTGCTCGCGGTCGAGGTGCTGTCCCCGTCGTCGGCGCGCACCGATCGCGACGTCAAGCGGCGGTTGTACCAGCGCGCCGGGATTCCGGAATATTGGATCGTCGACGTCGACGCGGCGCTCATCGAGCGCTGGCGCGCAGGCGATGAGCGCCCGGAGATCGTCACTGGCGACCTGACGTGGCAGCCGGACCCTGCGCATCCCGCACTCGTGCTGAATCTGCCCGAGCTGTTCGCGGCGATCCCCGAGGAACAGTAGGGTCGGGCTTTGCCGCCGGTGCGTCCGGCATCGGCCCTGTGGGCTGAGGTTCAGCTATCCACCGGAACCGCGAGCGAGGGAAGGTCTCCGGCTCCGCACTATCACGTCCACCGGCACGTTCCAGCCAGGTACTCTCGTGTTCACCTGCAGCTGCATGCTGCCCGCCGCCGTGGGAGTGAACTCGAAGTCCGCGGTCTCCCCGGGACCGGTAAGGAGATAGGCCGCGCGGGACGTGCGTTGTGACGGCGGAAGATCGGCGCCGTCCTTCGCTACCGGCCGCCATCGAGCGGTCGTCGTGTCGGTGCCAAGCGCGAACTCTACGCGCCAGTCGGGGTGGATGTTGATCAACCGCAACCGGTACGTCGTGCCAACTTCCAGCTCGAGAGGCGCCGGGGAGCGGCTTCCGTTGACGAATCCGGGAGTGTCACCTTCGGGGGAAGGTGGGGGACCTCCTCCGCCGACCAGGACCACCTTGTCCCTCACCGGGTCGTACGTGCGCGGATCGTCCACCACGATGAGCGCTCCATACATGCCTGAGTTGATCTGAGTCGCTTCATTCAAATGAGAGTGGTAGATGAACGTGCCCGAGCGCGGCGGCGTGAATTCGGCGACGAACGAATCGCCGGGCGCGATGGGTGCCATCAGCTTGCCGGGCATGCCGCTCCAGTTGGGAACACCGTCGGGAAAGCTCTCGAGCTCGATCCCGTGCCAGTGCACCGCGCTTGGCTCCGCGAGATGGTTGACTACCGTGATGTGGACCGGCTGGCCTCTCTTGAGGAGCAGCGTCGGACCAGGCAGCGACACAGAGTCCCGCTTCGGCTCCGTGTTCAAGTCCTGAAGCACAAAACCGATCGCCGGCTTGTCACCGAATTTCTTCGGCGACGACTGGAGGAGGAGACGCATCCTTCGGGGCTCCTCTGTCGAGCGGACGTACTCGGCGCCGGCACGCGGAAGAACCGAGATGCCGAGCACGAGACCGGCCATCGCGTGCGGCTTCGCATGCGGCTTCGCGTGCGCATGTTCGGCAGGCGTCGCGCTCGCGGGCATGACTTCCGGTACGAGCGCGTTCTCCGATGAGACGTGGAATGCGAAGTGGCAGTGGAAAACCCAGTTTCCGGGTTTGGCAGGGACCCAGTCGGTGTTCATCGTGCTGCCGACGCGCATCAGCTCCGTGTTGACGAGTCGTCGCTCGCCTGGTTTATAGATCGTATCGGCACCCATGCTTCCGCGGCTGTTCACGGAGAAGTAGAAGCCGTGGAGATGCATGGGGTGTGTCGATGGCGTGGGGTTCACCCACCGCCACCGAACCGTATCATCGACGGTAAAGGTGAAGCGCTCCGTGTGCGGCCACGACTTGCCGTTGATCACGA
>JBKJRV010000338.1:0-3774 GCA_046593115.1 Gemmatimonadaceae bacterium | reverse complement strand
CCAATGTCTCCCTGCTGCCCGGTGAAAAGGAGCAGGGCTGGGACGATCTCATCGCCGCCACCGACCGCGGTATCGCGATTATCGGCGACGGATCCTTCTCCATCGATCAGCAGCGGTACAACGCGCAGTTCGGTGGCCAGCTCTACTATGAAATCAAGGGAGGAAAGATCGTCGGCATGCTGAAGGATGTGGCCTATCAGATGCGCACCCCGGAATTCTGGAATGCCATGGACATGCTCGGCGGGAAGAACAGCTACTTCCTGGGCGGGGCGTTCGGCGATGGCAAGGGACAACCGTCGCAGTCGAACGCCGTCAGTCATGGCTGCGTGCCCACGCGCCATCGCAACATCAACGTCATTAACACGGGACGGAAGGCATGAGCGCCCCACGCTCGCTCCTCTCGCCCGCGCGCATGCTGTCGCGCGAGGAGTGTGAGGCCATCGCCAGGCGCGCCCTCGCGTTCGGCACTGCGGACGACGTACGCGTCTCCATCGGGGGCGGAAGCCGAGGCAATACCCGCTTCGCGCAGAACCAGGTTTCGACCTCCGGCGATAACTACGACGTGCAGGTGACGGTGCGCGCGGGTGTCGGCCAGTTTGTGCCGGCCGCACAGCAGCCCACTGATACCACGCTGCCGCGGCGCGGGATCAAGGTCGGCTTCTCGTCCACCAATCGTCTCGATGACGCGTCGTTGCGCGAAGTGGTGCAAACGGCGGAACGACTCGCTCGGCTCGCTCCGGAGGATCCGGAGGCGCTCTCCGACCTCCCGAATCAGACGTTCGAGACGGACCAGGGATGGAGCGATGCGACCGCTGCGCTCGATCCCGCCGGTCGCGTGGCGGCTGTCCGGCAGGTAACCGAACCCGCACGAGCTGCCGGCCTTCAGTCCACTGGCTACCTCGAGAGCAACGCCGGCTTCTTTGCCGTCGCCAACAACAAGGGGCTGTTTGCCTACCGTCGTGCTACGAGCAGCGCCATGACCATGACTGTCCGAACCGCGGACGGAAGCGGTTCGGGATGGGCGGGGGCCGCACATCACGATGTCAGCCGCATCGATGCCCGCGCCCTTGGCGCCCGCGCGCTGGACAAGGCACAGCGCTCGGTGAATCCTGTCGCGATCGAGCCCGGTCGCTACACGGTGGTTCTCGAACCGACGGCCGTCGGCAATCTCGTGCAGCTCATCGCATTCAACCTCGGCGCACGCAACGCCGACGAGGGACGGTCGTTCTTCACGAAGCCCGGCGGGGGCAACAAGATTGGCATGAAGGTCGTCGACGAGCGCATCTCGATTACGTCCGATCCGCTCGACGTCGATATGCCTGCGGGTTCCTTCACCGGTGAAGGTCTGCCCGTCCGGCGTACCGCGTGGATCGAGAAGGGCGCGGTCGCCAATCTGGCCTACGACCGGTATTGGGCGATGACGAAAAACCGGGAGCCGCTTCCCGGACCGACCTCGTTCCGCATGACCGGTGGCGATTCCACCATCGAACAGCTGATCGCCTCGACCGAGCGCGGACTGCTGGTGACGCGCTTCTGGTATATCCGTCCGGTGGATCCGCGCACCATTCTCTACACCGGGCTGACGCGTGACGGCACCTTCCTGATCGAGAAGGGAAAGATCACACGCGCGGTAAAGAATCTGCGGTTCAACGAGTCGCCCATTTTCATGCTGAACAACATCGAGGCGATGACCGCCCCGGTGCGTGTCAGCGCGAGCGAGGATGGCGGTCCCGGTTTCGGCGTCATGGTGCCGGCGCTGAAGGTGCGTGACTTCAACTTCACGAGTTCCAGCGACGCCGTCTGAGTATTCAGCCGCCTCATGGCGGTCTGGAGGTTCCAGCAGTCCCACCTGAGCCGGGAGCGTACATGGCCGCGAAGCGATCATCGGGCAAAGCAACGAAAAAGCGGAAGGCGGGCGCGAAGGTCGGCGCCGTCAAGCGTAGCGCGAAGGCGGCGAAGCGCCGAGGGGCGCGTAAGGTTGGAGCCGCGAAGCGCAGCGTGAAAGCCGCGGTCCGTCGCGGACGGAAGAAGGCCGGTGCCAAGGTCGGCGCCGCCAAGCGCAGCGCGAGGGCCGCGAAGAAGCGCGTGACTCGCAGCATGGGTGCTCGAAAAGCCGCGGCCAGCCGGAAACGCTGAGCGCGCAGGAACCGCGCAGTCTCCATCGCGCGTGTATCACCCCCGGTCCACCGTGGGACGAGGGGTTTACTCTCAGTTCGGAGATCGTCGAAATGGCTGCGAAGAAATCTGGCGGCAAGAAGTCTGGCGCAAAGAAGACCGGCGGCATGAAGAAGAGCGCGAGTCGCGGCTCGTCGGCCGGTATGGGGAAGAGTGCCGCGCGCGGTTCGGCGGCCGGCCGGAAGGGCGGCGGCGCGAAGAGTTCCGGCGGTCGGGGCGGTGGTCGCGGTCGCTAACGATGTAGAATGAAAAAGCCGGCGCGAGTGCGTCGGCTTTTTCGTTTCTGCCCGGAACGCTGTGGTGTTTCCTGCAGCGCGACTTTCGGTGGAACGTTATCCCTTTGATGCGTTTTACGCAGTACGCACTACGCACTACGCACTACGCACTACGCACTACGCAATAGGCTTTACCTGCTGTACCGCCCGATCGCGAGCTCGAGAATCTGCGCAATGAGCGCCTCGTACTCGAGACCGCTTTTCTTCGCCGCGCTCGCGAACTCGCTCTCCTTCTCCAGGTAGCAGTTCGGATTCACTTCGATCACGTAGATGTCGCCCGCGTCGTTGACCCGCAGGTCCACACGAGCGTAATCACGGAGCCGAAGCGCCTGAAATGCCTCGATGGCAACCGCCTGCATTCGGCTCGCAAGCTCAGGATCGAGATCCTCGGGGAAAATCGACTTCGTCCCTTCGAACTCCGCGCCCGTCCCGTCACCACTATCCCCCCACTTCGCTTCCCAGCTCGCGATCCGCGGCTTGTCCGCCGGAAACTTCGAGAAGTCGAGCTCGATGATCGGGAGCGCCTTCACGTTCACGTTGCCGAGTACCCCGACATAGAACTCGCGCCCTTCCACGAACTCCTCCACGAGCGCCGGCTGCTGATACTCCGTCTGCATTTCGGCCATCTTGCCAAGCAGCTCTCGCACGTCACGGACCACCGATTTCGAGGTGATGCCAAGCGACGCGTCCTCCTGCGGCGGTTTCACGATGAGTGGGAAGTTGATGTCTCCCGCCCAGTCCACGGCTCCGCGATACACCGTCGCGAACTTCGGCGACCGGATGCCGTGAAAGCCCAGCACCTTCTTCGTCAGCGTCTTGTCGCCGGCCAGGATCAGCCCGGAGGGACTTGATCCCGTATACCGGAGACCGATGAGATTGAGCAGGCCCGCGACGCTGGATTCCAGCGCGCTCTTGCCATCGAATGACTCCGCCATGTTCACGACGAGATCGGGCTTCGCGTCCACGAGCGCGTTCGCGATCGGAAGGACATCCGCCCCGACCACGATCGTCGAGGCCTCGTGGCCCAGCGCCCGCAACGTGGAATCGATCTGTTCAAGCACCGGATCAACCGGCGGCTCGAGTGCATCCTGGGTATGCAGCACTACGACCTTCATGCAGTCTCCGTTTGTCGTCGCGTGATCCGCTTGGTGCGGGCGTAGCGGTAGCGCATCATCACCGCGGTTCCGAAGGCCGTCAGTTCGATGATGGTCGATGCCTCGAGGCCGCGCACGCGCAGCCCGAGCTCTTCACACCGCTCGGTGAGAAAATCAATGAAGGAGCCGACGACTGTCGTCGACTCCGCGGTCCAGTACGCAATGCGCGC
>JBKJRV010000063.1:0-5422 GCA_046593115.1 Gemmatimonadaceae bacterium | reverse complement strand
TGGCGCCTGCGTGCGCGTCGCTGGCGCCACAACCGTCGATCCTCCGTCGGAGCTCAGGCGCGCACTCGAACAGATCGAAGACTGGATTCGTCATCGCCACGGCGCGTCGAGCGCTGGACTTTCCATGAGCTCCGGGACGCGCTGGGGAGCGCGACTGCTGGAGCGCATTGGTACGATCGCCAGAGGAGCCCCGTTCCATCGCCGAGGTGCCATCGCGACGCTCGCGGTTCAGGCTCGGCGTGCCGTCACCGCTCGTCGGGGCATTGGCGCCGAGCGTGTGCTGGCGGAGCTTGTCCATTCGTCGCTGAACGACGATGCGTGGCTGCGCGCGGTTGGTGCGTTCGCCGATCTCAACGCAGCGCAGGACGCACATATCAACCCGCAGACGGACCTCGTTGCACTATTGCTGCTGCATCCGGACTGACCGTCGGCTTCCGGCCTCGTATCTTGCAGGGACGCGTTCAAACCTTTTCCCTCCCTCGGCCATCTTATTTCCGTGAGATGTCGAGCCCTTCACGAATGACTGTGGCGATTTTCGACAACGTCGTCACGACAGCCACCAGCGGCAGCCCCGAGCCCGATGTGGCGCTTGCCGCGGCGGGGGATCGTGTCGCGTTCGAGCGCCTCTACCGGGCCAACATGAGTCGCGTCTTCTCGATCTGCGCGCGCATGGTGTCCGATCGGTCGGCGGCGGAAGAGCTCACGCAGGATGTGTTCGTGAGGGCGTGGGAAAAGATCGGACAGTTCCGCGGCGAGAGCGCGTTCAGCACCTGGTTGCACCGGATGGCGGTGAACGTCGTGCTGAACTCACGAAAGGGCGAAGGCAAGCGCCAGTCGAGGATGGATCAGGACGAGGATCGTCTCGACACGCTGCCCGGGCGATCCGGCATTCCCGGGTTGCGATTGGATCTGGAGAACGCGATTGCGACGTTGCCGCCTGGTGCGAAGCGCGTGTTCATCCTGCACGACGTCGAAGGGTACAAGCACGAGGAGATCGCGACGATGCTCGGTGTGACATCGGGCGGCAGCAAGGCACAGCTGCACAGGGCGCGCATGCTACTGCGGGGGGCACTGAATCGATGACTGACGAACCAATGATCTGTGGCGATGTGGACGAGCGGCTCCCCGACTATCTCGAGGAGACGCTGGACGAGGGCACTCGACGACGCGTGCGACTGCATCTGACGTCGTGCGACCGCTGTGCCTCGCTCGTCGCACAACTGGAATCCATTCGCGTGGACGCCGCGGCGCTGCCAGAGCTCACCCCGTCGCGCGATCTCTGGGCCGGCATTTCCGCTCGGATCGAGACGCCGGTCATCGCACTGGGGGGCAGCGAGGTGCCATTTGGCCGGCGGTCGCCGGCGTGGCTGACAGGCGCCATCGCGGCCGGTCTGGTGTTCGCCACTGCGGGCGTCACTCATGTGCTCACTCGTCAGTCGATGGAGCGTGAGTTTGCGTCGGCGGTCAGGGCGGATGCGCCGGTGACCGTCGGCGCTGCCGGGCCGTCACAATTGCCGGTGGATCTGACGGTTTCGATGGACCGGTCAGTGACTGAGGCGCGGCGTCAGCCGGACGCTGGTAGCGTAGCCGTCGCCGTGCGAGAGGATGTCCGTTCGAGGCAGGAACCGGGAAGGGCGACGGTTCGGCTCGTGGCCCGCACTTCGGTAGACCGGACGTATGATCGTGAGATCGTTCGGCTCCGCGCCGTGTTGCGCCAGCGCAGGGCACAGCTCGACCCGGAGACGGTGACGGTCATCGAACAGAGTTTGCGCGTGATCGATAACGCGATCGCCCAGAGTCGGGCGGCACTGGCGAAAGATCCGGCGAGCGCCTTCCTGCGCGATCAACTGGATAGTTCACTTGAAAAGAAGGTTGACCTGCTGCGGACGGCGGCGCTGCTGCCCGCGCGGACCTGAGGGATACACCATGTCCTGGTATCGGTGGATGATTGTGCTGGCGGCGCTCGCGGTGGCCGCCCCGGAGGTGGGTGCGCAGAGTCAGCGTGAGCGGGACCGCGCACGGGAGCGCGCGCGTCAGGAGCGGCAGAAGGAGCGCGAGCGCCGGCACAACTGCGATCGGGATGACGAGCGTTGCGACAGAAACGACGATGATGACGCCCGGTCGAGACGTGCATCGCTCGACACGACGCTCCTGATCGAGAAGCGCGGTATCATCGACCTCGCGCTCACCAGCGGAGAGATCATCGTCACGGGCTGGTCGCGCAGTGACGTCCGGGTGAAGGCCGTGACCGAGTATGGACAGATCCGGCTCGACGCGGTGCCCTCACGCATCTCGCTCGGCGTGCGCGCGCGCGATGGACGCATGGGGGAGACGAGATACGAGTTGAGCGTTCCGGTGGGCACGCGGGTGCTCACCCGGTCCATGTCGGGCGGAACTACCATCGCCGGGGTGAAAGGCGAGGTGGAGGCGCAGTCCCAGAGCGGTGACATTGACGTCAGCGACGCCACCGAACGCGTGAGTCTCGAAACCCTCTCCGGCAGTGTTTTGGCGCGGCGGTTGTCCGGGACTGTGCGGCTCGCGGCCGTGAGCGGCGATGTCGAACTGACGGCAGCTACCGGCGACGTCGAAATCGAGACGGTCAGTGGCGAGATCACACTCGCGGACGTGCGCTCGAAGTTCGTGCGCACGGAGACGACGAGCGGTGACGTGGAGTTCGAGGGCGCCATCGATCCCGCCGGCCGCTACGAGTTTCGCTCGCACTCGGGTGACGTGCGGGTAACCATCCCGCCGACGGCGGGTGCCGATGTGGACGTGGAGACGTTCAGTGGCTCCATCAACAGCGACTTCCGTATCGTGCTGGAGCCGGGCGAGCGGGCGCTGGGCAGCAGCCCCAAGCGCTTCGATTTCAAGGTTGGTGACGGCGGTGCACGCATCTCCCTCGAGTCGTTCAGTGGTGACATTCGCATTGTGCGTGCTGGTATTCGATCTACCGGGACAAGGGAGCCATGAGCACATATTCCCGAGGTACATGACGGCACGCCCTCGTATCGCGGGGGCGTGCCGTTTAGGTTCAGGGGTAGTACTTTTCGTTGACGTCTCTCCTACAGGGAGCTGGAATGGGCATTTCCTACGCAACCGCGCCAATCGTCCGGACCGGGTCGGATCGTGCGACGCTGGTTCGCCGCACTTATTCGCTGGTCTTCGTCAGCGTACTCGTTACGATGGCCGGCGCTGCCTTTGGACTGTCGCAGCCGCGGCTCATGCAGACGGTGTCGGCGCATCCATTCATCATGTTCTTCGTGATGATGGCGCCGCTCTTTCTCGCCATGCGCGCGCGCAAGACGTTCCCCATGAACATCGGCTTGACGCTGCTCTTCACGTTCGTCGAAGGCATCTGGATCTCGCCGATCCTGTATTTCTACGGACGCACCGCGCCTGGCATCATTCCGCAGGCTGCCCTGCTCACCGGCAGCACGTTCGCGGTGCTCACCGCCTATGTATGGATCAGCAAGCGCGACTTCAGCGCCTGGGGCAGTTTCCTGACCGTTGGACTTTGGGTGCTGATCGGTACCTCGCTGCTCAACATCTTCTTTCGCAACGAAGCCGCGAGCCTCTGGATCGCCGCGGTCGGTGTCCTGCTGTTCAGCGGCCTTCTGATCTACGACACGTGGCGCCTGAAGAACGAGTATGGTCCTGATGATTACGTCATGGCGGCGGTGCAGATCTATCTCGACCTGCTGAACATGTTCCTCTTCGTCCTGCGGCTGCTGGGTGGCCGCCGGGGCTGATAGGCGAGATTCGCAATGCGAGACAAGTTATCGGACCTGGAAATCCAGCGGGCGCTCGGCTCACTGCCGGGCTGGAGCCGTCGTGGTGAGGTGCTCACCAAGACGTACACGCTGAAGACGTTTCCCGACGTCGTCGCGCTCATTGGACGTATTGCGCCTGAGGCCGAGCGGATGAATCACCATCCCGACCTCGATATCCGGTACAACAAGCTGGTGTGCACGTTGAGCACGCATGACGCGGGCGGCATCACGAAGCTCGATCTGGCGCTGGCGGCGAAGATCGAGGAGCTGGCGTAACGGCGGGGGCGGGGTGCGAAGCGTATTGCGTACTGTGTAAAAACTGCTGCGCCTCTGCCTGTTTACTCCCAGCGCGCCTCCGCTAAGACTCCTCCGCCCCGCCCACTGAGATCGCGTCAGGCGCACCGCCGCGGCGGCGGGTTCCCTGCCTGCGCACTGCGATCATTTCTCCCACCACGCTGATCGCGATCTCGGCCGGCGTATCGGCGCCGATTGCCAGGCCCACCGGTGCGTGCACCAGCGCCAGGCGTTCGGAGGGGACCCCCGCTCGCTCCAGCAGCGACCACGTCAGTGCCACCTTTCGACGGCTGCCGAGCATGCCAAGGTAGCGGGTGTCGCGAACGGCGATCTGCTCGATAATCATCGCGTCGTGCTGGTGTCCCCGCGTCGCGACGACGACATAAGTCTCGGCATCGATGCCCAGCGTCGAAGGCAGCGCGTGGAAGTCGCACACCACCGTCCGCTCGGCAAATGGGAGCCGCGAACCGTCGGCGAACTCTTCGCGGTCGTCGACGATGGTCACTCGCCAGCCGGCGAACGACGCCGCTTCCGCCACGCGGGCGCCAACATGTCCTCCGCCGAACACGATCAGCCGCGGAGCGCCGGCCAGTCGTTCCACGAGCACGCCGTCGAGCCAGAGCGGGTCTTCGCGTCCGGTGTCGAAGCGCTGCGCCGCTATCTGCAGCACCGATTCCAATGAGCCGGTCACATCTGCTCCTGACAGCAGCGCCTTGCGCGGGCCGCGCGACCAGTCGAGCGCTGTAACGAGCTCGGCTCGTTCACCGCGGGCCAGCAGCGAAACGCTTTCCGCATAGACCGCTGCAAGCAGATCGTCCACGTACACCGGCTCGATGAACATCAGCGCCGTCCCGCCGCAGGTGAGCCCGTAGTCGCCGGCAAGCTCCGCGTTCAGGGAATGCTCGCTCACGGCAGGCTCGCGGGTCTCGATGACGGATTGCGCGCGCTCGATGATCTCGGCTTCGAGGCAGCCACCACCGACCGTGCCGAACCGTGCGCCACTGGCCGCGACCAGCAGCTTTGCCGTCGCGCTCATGGGTAGAGAGCCGCGACGGCGCGCGACCGTCGCCATGGCGCCTGCTCCGCCACCGGCGGCAAGGCGCGCACATTCCACGAGGAGAGACTGGGTCATCGGCTGCATGAATGGCTCACGGTCTCACGATGTTCTCGCGAGCACGTAAACACAACCGGGAGTCGGGCGGATGCGGGAGGGGCAAACGCGGGAGGGGCGAGTGCGGAACGGGCGAGGCCGGACCGGCGGATGCGGGACGGCATGCGGGACGGCGGATGCGAATCGAGCCGGCGAATATCTCGCCGGCTCGACCACAATGCGCTGTCTCCTGCGAAGAACGTTTACG
>JBKJRV010000039.1:0-7422 GCA_046593115.1 Gemmatimonadaceae bacterium | reverse complement strand
GCATTGTTCATGGTCACGCTGTACTGCCGCGCCTGACCGGGCGCGTTATCGACGGAAAGCGATGCGGTCTGAATGAGTTGCGTTTGCGTGGAGTCCGCACGTAGCAGAACGACCAGCACGGCACCCGTCCGGCGGCGCACAGCATCTCCAATCAGCTGAAAGCGATCCCGTTGGGCCAGCAGATTGTCCTGCGACAACGTGAGCACGGAATCGAGCTGATTCAGTGCCCGTGACTCGTTGCTCAGCATCAGCATGGCAGCGCGCTGCCGCAGCGCCTCGGCAATGACGCTTTCGATCCTCGTCTGGAGCTGGACCCGCTCGCCCCGGATTTCCTGCACGGCCTTCTGGGCATTCTGCAGCTCCTTCACGAGCTGCTCACGACGACTCTTGTAGGCCTCGCTCGCTGGGGTCCCCTGGCCGGCGACTACCACCGGCAGGAGCAACGACACCGTGACGAGTGCGGCAGCTGCGATACGCTTCATTGCGACGTAACCCGGAATAAGTGACTTGACTCTGGACGGCGCGTTAGCGCGCCGGCGGCGTTGCCGGCGGCGTCGGCGATTGCTGCTCGATCCGCTTGAGGCGATCCTCGAGACGCTTCAGGACGTCGCGCTCCTCTCGAAGCTGCTGTTCCGCCTGCACTCGACGCTGCTCGAGCTCGAGCAGGTTCTGTGCTTCATACCGGTTGATCTCGAGCTCCAGCTCCGCGATGCGCTGTTGACGGCGATTGATCTCAGCCAGCAGTCCCTGGCGCTGCCGTTCGAGCTCGGCAGCACGACTCTGCAGGAAATCTCCGCGCAGGGGCGCGAAGACGTTGCTCTGCCAGCCGAGGGTGAAGGCCACCTTGCTGTAGTTGTAGACGTATGCCGTATCGTTCGTCGCGCCCGTTTCCGGTGCACTGCCTCCGCCAAGCTCAGTGAGGTAGAGGCCAGCGCGGATACCGCGGTAACTCACCGAGCCACCGATGTTGTAATCCCACCCATTGTCCTCGAACATCAATGAAGTGGTAAGATTTGGTCCAGCCGAGAAATCCGTCTTCACGCCGTAGAAAAAGCCGCCCCGGTCGTGCGACGCGTAGCTCTTGCCCAGGCCGCCATTGTCCTTGAACAGTCCGTTGCCATAGCCGACGGAGACCCCGAAGGTGATGTCCGGGAAGTTCGGGCGGATCTCCGTAAGCGATATGTCCTTGGAGGCGACGCCGAAGAACGTGTTATTCGTCTTGAAACCCTCGTGCAGTGGATCTTCGACATGTATCGCGTCAGGTGAATTACAACTGGCAATTGACGCTGGAGTACGCTCGCCGGTGCTGTCACTGCACGCCGGAAACAGGTTGTACCCGATGCCGTACCGATCGATCTTGCCATACGGGCCAACGTTCCGCATCCCGAAGGCAATACTGGGGACGAGCAGCCCGGCCCAACCGCCGCGCGCGGTGAAGTCTTCCTGCCGAACGAGCACACCAGTTCCGAAAAAGCCCCACTCCGGGTTGCTGGAGAAGGCGGCATAACCGAGCTCCACCCGGCCCGCGAACGACATCGAGAACGACAACTGCGAATTGAGCGCGTCGTTATAATCGATCTTGGTTGCGTTCGGATTTTCCTTGAACGTCTTTCCTGAATAATTCATCGCAAAATCGCCCGTCAACGGAGCTACCCAGGCCACGGGGATATCGATGAGCCCCGCGCCCCAGTACAGCGTCTGCGGATAGGTGTTCTGCGCCTGCGTCACCGCCGGTGCGAACAGCACTGCCGCAACACCGGCGACCGCGAGCGAATAGCTAATTCGTGCCATAAAAGTTCGAGCTCCCTTAGTACGACGCAGTGAGTGGTGACGTCAGGAAATTCTGCGTCTCTGGCGCTGAGGCCGGTGGAGTTGCCGGGGGTGTTGCCGGCGGTCTCTGCTGACCCCTCTCCAACTGCTCAAGCCGCTGCTGCGCCGCGCGAATGGCGTCGCGCTCGGCCTGAACTTCGCTCTCGAGATCTGAACGACGCTTGGAGATATCCGCCAGTTCGCCAGCCTGGGCCCGGCGGAGCGTTACTTCAAGTCCTGCGATCCGACGTTCACGCTGCGTGATCTCCAGGCGAAGCCGGTTCATTTCACGCGTCAACTCCGTGATCCGCGTGCGCAGGATCACGCCACGCGAGATGTCGATAATGTTGCCGCTGTAGCCGAGCGTGAAATTCGTCTTCATGAAATTATAGATATTCGTGGTCCCCTTCTGCCGCGTGCCCTCTTCGATTTCCGTGAGGTACAGGCCGGCCGACAGACCACGCCAATCGTAGATTACGCCGGCGTTGTAATCCCATGCGTCATTCTCGACCATGAACTGCAGCGTCGTATTGAGCGACGGGTGCATGGAGAAACGACTGCCAAGGAACATGCCCTTCACAATCGTGCCGGACTTGTTGTAGTTGTCACCATGCTCGCCATCATCGCTGAACAAGCCATTGCCATAACCAACCGACACGCTCATCGACGGTGCGCCCGTGGCACCAGCCGTGCCAAAGGAGAATTCCTTCGTCGCGACGCCGAACAGCGTCACGTTCGTCTTGAAAGGCTGATAGTAGCCCGACACCGTCTCCACGTAGCCGGCGGAGTCGGTTAACGTGATATCGTGTCCGACCATGAACCGGTCTTCGTGTGAGTACTTCCCGATATTGCGCACGCCAAACGCGACGGACGGCAGAAACGGGCTGAACTCGCCATCCCGGAGTGCGAGCACCTGACCGAAGAATCCATATTCGGGATTCTGGCTGTAGGCCGACACGCCGGCCGAGACCCGACCCGCGAAGTGGACGTCCATCGCGATGTTGGTGTTAATCGCGGTGGCAAAGCCGGCATCCTGGCCTTCGGCATAGAACGGCAGATGCTTGCCCGCGGCTGATATCCACGCATCGAGCGAGTTCGGCGAAACCCACGCAACCGGGGTGTTGATCAACCCCGTTCCGAAGTAGAGCGTGGAGTGGTAGGGATCGTGCTTCTGTGCCGCGAGCTGCGAGCTCGCAAACAGTGTAGCCGCGATCACACTGGCGAGCATGCCGACTGCAGGCTGCTTCGTGCGCATGAATCCTCCAAAACCGGTAATCGTTACTCTCAAGTACCGCGACACGACAGGTACATGCGCGGCGATAGCACAGCGAAATAACACTTGCGAAAACTGCCCCAGCGGCCCTGTGTATTTCGCTACCAGCAGGTTGGGGGGTGCAAGACGTATGCCTTGCTCCACCAGCCTCGCCGGGACTCGCAAAAAGACAGGAATTTTTCTGCGTCGGACAATTTCCCGACGACGCGGTGTTGCTGACTACACCGCACCCACACCTAGGTGCCACTCTGTATCAAGACAACGGCTGAACGACGCACCCCGGCACATCACGCTGGATGTCCGAGTGCGCCGGCACGGAGTCTCGGCCAGCGGAGGGCTTGTCCCGTAAGGTAGCTCATGGCGCCAGAAACGAAAGAGGTGGACTTGTGATCAAGTCCACCTCTCTCACGACTGAATCTGTGGAAAGATTTTACCGGCAACCCCCTTGGCGTCAACCAGCACGCGATCGGGCGTCTTGATCTGGAACACGATCGAAGTGGGCTTACTCACGACCCCACCCTTGGGCGCCAGATACAGCCGGAATTCATCGTAATCACACAGCTGCGCCCCCGAAATCGAGTGGGCATCGTAGCGAAGCCGGGCCTCCTGAATACCTTGCGGATGTCCTCCGAGGAGATTTGCAGGCTGCTGCCGGTCTGGCCTGACGTCAGGAGCGGGGTTGCTTCTGCGGTGGTTCAGAACGGTTGTCAGGACCGTGGACGTCGTGAGCGCGAAATTGACCTCGCGAGTGAGGTCGATCTGGATGCTGACATTGGAGATACCCAATCCGACGGGCCGCCACTTTGTAGGTGCTGGGCGGAACACTGATCTGGAAGAATGGGCAGTTCGCATTCGTCAGAGTGCCGTAGCCCGTCCCTTGCAAGAACACTGGCCGCCTTCGAGGGCTGACCCGTCGCCTGATCCGTCACGACACCGGTCACCTTGCCGGTTTGTGCCTGAATCGAACGGGGAGCCGCCGAAATGGCGACAAGCGTCAGGGCGAGCCCGAGTATTCGGCGCGACCAAACATTGAGCACTGTAGACCCCCGAGTCCGTGGATTAACTGCAAACGATGACGTTGGTCGCGCGATCGCGACCTGAACCTCCCGTTCCCCTGTGGAACCGCCAGCGATCTGCTGGGTGTCAGAATGGCGAAAATAAACTCACACGGCAGCTGCCCTGACTTGGCGACCGATTCTGTTGATGCGCGAGCGGCTGAGGCCGTCTGAAGGAATGCGATGAGAGTATGGCAGGTCAGCGTGTCAGGCTCCATACTGTACCGGAGCCCCGGCAGGGCGTCAACACGACACGCTCTCATACGTGAATACTCGGCTATGCTACGGGCCGGTCACATCACTGTTAAGAGCCAGCGACGAAGAGGTCAGGATCGTGCGAATTAAGTCCCTCGGGTCAGCTTCGACCTGTGTCGTATTGCTCCTTGCACTGGCCGGTGACGCTGCGAACGCTCAGGCCCCCAAGCTCGCGCAAGCTGAATCGCTGTATCACAAGGCGCTCGATCGGGCGCGGGTGGGCGACACGACGGAGGCGCTTGACGCCCTCGAGCGTGCCAACAAGCTGGCCCCTCGCTTTGCGCCCGCCTTCTACCAACGGGGACTCATCCTGGGACGCGGAACGCGATTGGGCATGAGCGATGTGATCCGGCGGCGCATCGCCTTTCAAATGATCAACCGGGCGCTCGATCTCGACAATGACAACCCGTTCTACCTGATGGAGCTTGGCCGGATACGTCTGAAGACGCCACTCCTGCGGCTTGACGCGCAGCGCCTTTTCAACCGTGCCCTGCGGGCCGCAGAGATTCGCAAGGACAACGTCGTGCTTGCCGAGATCCACTGGGAACTTGGCCAGATTCACGAGCGCCGGTACGTGACGATGATCAATCGGCGCGTGATCACCGGACCTGTCAGCTCCTTCAGCGCAGACGCGGCGCTGGCGAACTGGGAGTATGTCTCCAACTTTCTCGCGCAATCGACACAGACACTCGAGGACGTCGGGGAGCTCGACTATCGGCAGGCGGAAGACCACTATCGCGCCGCGCTCGCCGCTGATCCCCGACATGCCGGTGCGGCCACCGGTTTGCTGGCGCTGTTCCACGACGGCGATCGATTTGAGGAAATGGCTCAACTCGCCGGAGATCTCCGACGGACACAGCCGAACGAGCCCGCCATCGCTCTCGCGCAGGGGTTGGCCCTTCATCGCCTCGATCGTGATACGCGCGCCCAATGGGCGTTCGACACGGCGCTGACGCTGCTGCCCGAACAGGAGCGCCGTGACATGGCCGGACTCGCCACTATTCTCCAGAAGGAAGCCGCCGCCGCCTACGGCCAGATGCCCGGAGCCGACAAGGCCAGCACGGACTCCCTGTACTGGGACATTGCCGATCCGCTCAAGCTCACCGAGGTCAACGAAGCACGCATGGAGTTTCTTGCGCGTGTCGCCTACGCGGACTTGCGGTACTCCGCCGCCGAATTCCGGACCCGGGGGTGGCAGACCGATCGTGGCGTGATCTACGTGCGCTACGGCGAGCCTCCGGTAAAAGTGACGTTCGCTCCACAGACGAGCGAAATCGAGGGCTCCGACGCGCTCGGTCGTGTCACCTATGTGTGGTGGTATCCGGAGTCGAAGATGCGCTTTGTCTTCGTGGGACCGCCGGCCATGAACTACGCCTTCTTCGCCAGCGATTTCCGCTCGTACGCAGAGAATGCCCGTTTCCTGGCACCCGTGCGATTCGACAATCTGAAGCCGCTCCTGCGCATTGACTCCGTTCCGGTGCAGATCGCGCGATTCCGCGGCGACAGCGGCGCGTCAGATGTCTCCATCTATGCGGACATTCCCACCGGCAGGATGCTACGCGACGTTGACGTCACGCGCACAACGCTCGAAACCGGCCTGTTCCTCTCCGATGCACGGCGACGCCCGGTGGTCACGCAGCGAGATTCCGCGACTATCGACGGAAACGGCGACGATGGTCCAACGCCACGTGCCTGGCGCAGGTCGCTCCGCCCAGGGGAATTTCTGTATCGTGTAGAGGCCCGCGAGCAGGCGAGCGGACGCAGCGCGCGGGGAATGTCCGCGTTCCGGGTCGATGGCTTCCCTGCTGGACGGTTCGCGCTGTCCGATGTGCTCGTTGCGCGGCGCATCGTGCCGCGCCCCGGCATCGAGCCGCGCAGTCGCTCCGATTTCCTGATCGTGCCGAATGCCGCCATGACCTTCGTCCCGCGTGATACCGTATTCCTCTACTGGGAGTTCTACGGATCGACCCCGGATTCCTCAGGCAACGGCCGGTTCCACATCAACCTCGCTCTCAAGCTGTCGGAGATCGATCGCGGCCGAGCGGTCGAGGCACGTGTCCTCGGCGGCATCGTGGACGCAATCGGTTTATCCGCCAAAGGCGACGATCGCGTGGCGTTGCGCTATAATCGGACCGTGGCCATTGACCCGACGGACCGCATCCCGAATTATCTCGCGCTGGATCTTGGTGCGGCGCCTTTTGGAACTTATACCCTGGAGCTGACGGTGACTGATCTGGTCTCGGGGCGCAGCGCGAAGCGCGAGCGCGTGTTGATGGTGCCTCGTCCATGAGTGTGCGTGCCCGAGCGGTCGCTGCGCTCCTCGTCCTGCATGCAGGCAGCACCGCGGGCGAGGCGCAGCAGCAGCAGCAGCGGGAAGCACCCATCCGATGGCCCCGCAGTCTGGTCTTCGCGGCGCTTGGAGCTGCCACGGGAGCGGCCGTCTCAAGCCTGTATGCCTTCACGGAGAACGACAATTCCTCGCCCGGACAATGCACTTCAGGCAGTTGTGTGCTCACCGTGGCGACGGTAAGCGGGATGATGGTGGGATTCATGATCGGCCGGGAGTTCGACCAGCTGCACGCCCTCCGGTATCGCGGAGGGGTTCCGCTGTATCCGCGCGGGGATGCGGTTGGGTTGGGCAGCGAGGCATTCGTCCTTGCCGTGCGAGATACGTTGATCGCGGTGGGCGGACGGACGGGCATTCAGATCGTATCCAATGGATCAACGCTGCGGATGGCGGAACGGCGGGCGAGCGGGATCCGTGGGATTGCTGCACTGGACCTTGTTCCCGGGATCGGCTCGATTGCGGTCGGTTCCCCGTCGGGATTCTATCTGTATCCTCCGCGCACCGGACCGGGAATGCTGCTCAGGGAGGGTGAAACCTCCGCCCTGGTGGCGTTGCCGGAGCGCATCTACTTCGCGACCGGGTCGCGGATCGAGTCGGCGCCGACAACGGCTGACACCCTGCGCACGTGGCCGGGTGTAGAGGTTGGATCGAAGACGCAGGCCCTCGCGTTCGACAGCGACCGT
>JBKJRV010000437.1:0-8079 GCA_046593115.1 Gemmatimonadaceae bacterium | reverse complement strand
GCGCTCGGCCAGCGTCGCGCGGCGATGGCCAAGCGTTACCTCACACAGCGCGGGGTGGATGCTGCGCGAATCGAAACGGTGAGCTACGGCGAGGAACGGCCGGCGGCCGAGGGGCATGATGAAGCGGCGTGGTCGCAGAACCGGCGGGATGAGTTCGAGATCACTGGCGGGAGAGAGACGATCCGGACGCCGCGCCCCTGATGCGAAACGTCGCCTTGCGCCTGTCGCTGCTGCTGGTAGCGGCGACGGGCTGCGTCGCTACGCGCAGTGATGTGCAGCTGCTTCAGCAGGATCTCGTGGTGATGCGGACCGAGTCGGCTCGCTCCGACTCGCTGCTCCGCGTCCATCTTCAGCAGGTCACCACGACGCTCGGCATGAGTGCCGACTCGTTGCGTGTGCTCAGTTCGCGCATGGCGCGTCTCTCGGGGGAGCTCCAGGGCGATCTGTACGCCATGGGGCAGCAGCTCGTGCAGATTCAGGAGCTCACGGGACAGAGCCAGCGGCGGCTTCAGGAGGTTCGAGCGTCGCTCGAGCAGCGCAGCACCGCGATCGCCGTGCCGGGTAGCACACCATCGGACTCCGCGGCACAGCCTGGGCCCAACCAGCTTTTCCAGCTCGCGCTCGACCAGCTGCGACGCGGCAGCACGGGAAGTGCGCGGAGTGCGTTCCGCGACCTGTTGACGCGCTTCCCCAAGTCCGATGTGGCGGGGGAAGCGCAGTTCTACATCGGCGAGTCCTACCGGCAGGAAGGGAATACTGCCGCCGCCGACAGCGCGTATCTCGTGGTCGTCGCCCAGTATCCGCAGTCCAGCCGTGCCGCTACGGCGCTGTACAAGCATTCGCAGAGTCTGGAGTCAGCGGGTAATGTCGCGGGCGCGCGGCAGGTGCTGGAACGCATCGTGAGGGAGTACCCGCGCTCGGACGAGGCGGTGCTGGCTCGCGATCGGCTTCGCACGCCCTAGCGATGGGATTGCTGGATGGTGCGGTGGGCGACGGAGCGGCGGCGAAGGAGATGCCCTTCCTGGACCATCTCGAGGAGCTTCGCTTCCGTCTGCTCTGGATGCTCGGAGCGCTCGTGGTGGGAGTTCTGATCGCGTTCGTGCTGGTGGTGCAGTACGATGTCATCTCGGTCCTCTCGCGGCCCATCCTGCCGTTTTTGCACGGGCGAAAGCTGGTGTATACCCATCCCGGCGATCCCTTCAGCATCGCGATGACCGCCTCGTTTGCGATCGGAACCATCTTCGCGTTGCCGGTTATCCTCTACCAGCTGTGGGCCTTTCTGTCGCCGGCGCTGCACGTGCACGAGAAGAAGCTCGCCGTTCCGGTGGTAGTGGGAGCGGCCGCACTCTTTCTGGCCGGTGTTTCGTTGTCGCATTTCGTGGTGCTGCCATTCACCCTGCGCTTCCTTTCCGGCTTCCAGGCAGGCTCCCTCGAGCCCATGATCACGGCGGCGGAGTATTTCAGCTTCGCGATCAGCATGTCGCTCGCCTTTGGCGCGGTATTCGAGCTGCCGATTGCGATTCTGGCGCTGACTGCGCTCGGGCTGGTGACGCCGCGGATGCTGGTCATGTTCCGTCGCCACGCCACCATTCTGTGCGTCGTGGCCTCGGCGTTCATCACGCCGGGCGCGGATGTTGTCTCGCTGGTGGCGCTGGCGGTCCCGCTCTATCTGCTGTACGAACTCAGCATCGTCCTCTCGAAAGCGGTGCACAAGCGACGTCAACGACGCGAGGCGGAAGCGGCAGCCGAAGCCGCTGCGGAGGCAGTCGCGGCTTCGGCCGAGGGAGCAGGGGCTGCATGACACGCCTGGGACTGCTCCTGGTCGCGGTCATGGTGACACTGCCGGGCATTGCCTCCGCGCAAAAGCGACCAACACGGCCAGTCGAGCGTCCGCGCCCGCCGGGGGCGCAGCCCTCACAGCGCGAGCCATCGCGCGCACCCGTGGTAACCGACAGCGCAGCTCGCGATACGACGAAACAGTCCATCGTTGAATGGGCCGAGATGGATTCCGTGATGGCAGAGCTAATGGCGCGTGCCGGCTATGCGGTCACGCGCTACCAGGGGAATACGGTCGTGTTCGATGCGCGTCGCCGTGAAATGACGTTGATCGGCAAGGCCGCCGTGCAACGTGAGCCGAGTACGCTCGTGAGCGACACCATCATCTACAATGATTCGACGAAGCGCGTTGTTGCCTATGGGTACCCGAGCACGCTCCGTGATCCGTCGCAGCAGGCGGCCGATCTCGTAGCGAACGGGAAGCTGGAGTACGACATGGAGAGCAAGCGCGGGCTTGCCTCGAATGTGCGTACGGCGTTCGATGCCGGAGACCGGTGGTACATCTCGGGGAAGCGAACGGCTCCCGTGCTCGCTGACAGCGCCACGGGACAGCAGTCGGCATTCTATGCGCTGAAAGGCGAGATCACGAGTTGTGATCTGGACGTGCCGGACTACCACTTCCGCGCGAAGGAGATCAAGGTGGTGGCCAAGACGACGCTGGTCGCCCGGCCGGCGGTACTGTACATCGCTGATGTCCCGGTGATGTGGCTGCCCTTCATATTCCAGGATCTGCATCCGGGCCGACGCAGTGGCATGCTGCGTCCGTTCTTCGGCGTGAGCGAGGTGTTCCGCAACAGCCCCACGTATCGCCGGCACATCGAAAAACTCGGCTACTACTGGGCGATCAGCGACTATCTGGACGCGACCGCCTGGCTCGATTGGCGGAGTGGCGCACGCCCGACGCCTGGGGATCCAGGCTCCCTCCGCGGGACCGGGAACCTGCAGTACGTCTGGATCGATCGCTTCGTGAGGGGTTCCATTTCGGGCTCGCATCACGCGCTCAAGGATGGCAGCTCGAACTCCGCGCTATCGTGGCAGCATAATCAGAAGTTCTCGGAGACCAGTACGCTTGCCGCAAATGTGAACTACGCCACGAACACGCGTATCCAGCGCCAGCAGACGTACAATCCCTTCATCGCGACGGCCGTCATTGGCTCGCTGCTCAACTACTCGCAGCAGGTGGGCCTGCTCAATCTCTCCGTCGGGGGATCAAGAAAGCAGTTTCCCGGGCGTCCGCAGGTGGATCAGTCCTTCCCCAACCTGTCGCTGTCCACGCGCGGTCCCGTCAACATCGGGCCGAAGGTCGTGTGGACGCCGAGTTTCGCGTATCGGAACGACGCGGTGCTGAACATCGACGGCGGCGGGGAGCTGACCCGTCGTTTCTTTACGAACCCCGATGGCAATCTCGACAGCGTGCGGCTGAAGGGACGAAACTCGCGCTCGGTCGGGATGGACTTCCAGACGCCGCTCGAGATTTTCGGTTTCACCTGGCGCAATTCCATCAACATTTCAGACCAGGTTGCGAACTACCCGCAATCGCGCGTGGTCGTTGGGGCGGACACGAGCATCAGCGAGACGCGGGTCTTCGCGCGCACCTATCGCACGTCGGTGGACTACAACACCGGGATCGACCTGCCGCGCCTGCTGCAGGGCACCTGGAACCTCGTGCCGAGTGTGAACATCGTCAACGTGGACCAGGGCGCTGCGTACTTCGTGCGCAGTGAGTTCACGGGAGACAAGTACGTGTCGCAGACGAAGCGGCTAGTGTATGGCCTGTCGGCGGCACCGACATTTTTCGGACTGTTTCCCGGATTCGGGATCGTCTCGCGCCTCCGACATTCGTTCTCGCCATCGGTGAGGTATGACTATGCGCCCAGCAAGGAGGTGAGCGAGGAGTTTCTTCGCGCGCTGAATAGCAAGCGCAGTGGCTATCTCGGATCGCTGGCGCAGAATCGGGTCTCGCTGGGCATGTCGACGAACATCGAGGCGAAGATACGCGGCGACTCCGCGCAGAGTGCGGAGGGCGGACGAAAGGTGAAGCTGGTCTCCCTCAACTTCGATCAGCTCGCCTACGACTTCGAGCGACTCCGCGTGACGGGACAGGGGTTCACGAGCGACCGCTTCGGGTACAACGCGAGCTCCGATCTCCTGCCGGGGTTGAACGTGCGCGTGGGCTATTCGCTCTTCGAGGGCAACGTGCAGAGCGATACCGCGAAGTTTGATCCGTACCGTGAGAACGTGTCCGCAACGTTTTCGATCAACCGCAACTCGAATCCCTTCGTATTGCTGAATCGCGTGCTGGGCCGGGCGATTCCCCAGCGGAATCCGGGCATCGAATCCGTGCAGCAGACGCCGTCGGATCGCGAAGCCCAGCAGGTGGCGCAGCAGCCGGTTGCCGGAAACATCGGCGCGCAGGCTATCGTGCCGCCGTCGGGAGCAGGGTGGACGGCGTCGTTCACCTACAGCTCCAACAGGCAACGGCCTGTCGTGGGTTCCGTCTTCCTGGATCCGGCGCAACCGTGCATCGACGCTGCGAACAACAATCCGATCCAGATTCAGAACTGCCGCCTGCAGTTCAGCAACTTCAATCAGGATCTTGGCGGCCAGTCAACGTTCGGCGGCCAGATTTTCCGTCAGCCGCCGCAGGAGACGCTGCAGTTCTCGACGAGCCTGAACATCACGCCCAAGTGGTCCGCGCAGTGGCAGAGCAGCTACGACTTCGAGCTCAACGAGTTCGCCAGCCATAACGTGACGCTGCAACGGGAGCTCCACGACTGGCGCGCCATCTTCATGTTTCTCCAGGCCCCGAACGGCAATTTTGCGTTCAATTTCTCCATCGCGCTGAAGGCCGAAGAGAACCTGAAGTTCGACTACAGCAAGCAGACCTACCGGCCCGACCGCAGGTAAGGGCAGTGATCGGTCGCGGTGGCAGTCGCACGCGCGAGATCCCGCCTGCCAAACGTCGCAGCCTCAAGCCAGAGTACCGTCGCGCATTGCGGCACCCGCCTCAAGCCAGAATTCCGCCTGCAATGCGTCGTCCGCCGCAAGCCAGAGTTACGTCCCGCAATGCGGCGCCCGCATCATGCCAGGGTACCGTCTTGCAATGCGACGCCCGCCTCCGGACATTGTCTTGTGCCTGATCCCGTCCATATCGATGGCGAGACGCTGACACTGGCGCAGATTCGCGCGGTGGCGGTGGATCGTGTGCCTGTGGCCCTCGCCGGCGCCGCCCGGGCTCGTATCGAGCGAGCGCGGGCGACCGTCGAAGCGATCGTGGCCCGAAACGACGTCGTCTACGGTGTCACCACCGGATTCGGCAAGCTCTCCGATATCGCGATCCCGCCCGATCGGCTCAGCGAGCTCCAGGTCAATCTCGTGCGCAGTCACGCGGCCGGCGTCGGACCCATCCTGCCGGAGCGGGAAGTGCGCGCCATGATGCTCCTGCGCGCCAACGTGGTGGCGAAAGGCTATTCGGGCGGTCGCGCAGTGCTGGCCGAGCAGCTGGTGGCGATGCTCAATGCGGGATTGCATGCGCCGATCCCGGAGCAGGGAAGCGTCGGGGCCAGTGGCGACCTGGCGCCGCTGGCGCACCTCGCACTCTCGATGATCGGCGAAGGAACGCTCACCGACGCATCGGGAAGTGGCGATGCGACAGCCAAGCTGCGGGCGGCCGGCATCGAGCCCTTGCTCCTCGGTCCCAAGGAGGGACTGACGCTGATCAACGGGACGCAGGCACACACGGCGGTGGCGTCGCTCGCGCTGCTCGACGCGGTCGAGCTCTGGCGGACGGCGCATGTCGCCGGGGCGGCGAGCCTCGAGGCGCTGCTGGGAACGCCGGTCGCGTTCGACGCGCGCATTCACGAGGCGCGCGGACAGCAGGGACAGCGTCGCTCGGCCGCGCTCCTGCTCGAGCTGCTCGCCGACAGCGAAATTCGCGAATCCCATCGCAGCGGTGATTCTCGCGTACAGGATCCCTACGCGCTCCGGTGCATGCCGCAGGTGCATGGACCCGTGTTCGACGCGCTCGAGTTCATCGGCAGCGTCGTGTCGCGGGAGATCAATGCCGCGACGGATAATCCGCTCGTGTTCGAGAACGGGGATCTCCTGAGCGGAGGCAACTTTCACGGCCAGTCGGTGGCGATGGCGCTCGATTTCCTCGCCATCGCCGTGACGAATCTTGCGACGATCTCCGAGCGACGGATTGACCGGCTGGTACATCCCGATTTGAACGAGGGTCTGCCACCGTTCCTGGTGGAGGATGCCGGTGTCAATTCCGGCCTGATGATGGCACAAGTCACCGCGGCGGCGCTGGCCAGCGAGTGCAAAGTGCTCTCCCATCCCGCGAGCGTGGACTCCATTCCAACGGACGGCAGCAAGGAAGATGTGGTGCCGATGGCGATGGGCGCCGCATGGAAAGCGCGACGGATTGTCCGCAATGTGCAGCATGTGCTGGCCATCGAGCTGATGTGCGCCGCGCAGGCGCTGGATTTTCGAGCGCCGTTGCAACCCGGCAAGGGAGTCCGGCGCGCCCATGCCGCGGTGCGGCGCCTCGTTCCGCATCTCGATCGCGACCGTGTGCTCGGGGGCGACATCACCCGGCTCGCCGATGCGGTAGCCGCTGGCACTTTTGGGTCCGCCATCACGGGCGGTACGGCATGACTGCGACCGAGCCGCCAGCGGTCGCATCGGGTCCGCGCCCCGTGCGGGCGCCGCGCGGTTTGACCATCTCGTGCAAGGGGTGGCAGCAGGAAGCGGCGCTCAGGATGTTGATGAACAATCTCGATCCCGAGGTGGCCGAACGCCCCGATGACCTGGTGGTGTACGGGGGAACGGGGAAGGCGGTGCGCAGCTGGGACGCGTTCGACGCCATTGTCCGCACGCTGCGCCGCCTGGAGCACGATGAAACACTGCTCGTGCAGAGTGGAAAGCCGGTCGCCGTTTTCCGGACGCACCGATCGGCACCGCGAGTCCTTATTGCGAACAGCAACCTCGTAGGACGATGGGCGACGTGGGATCACTTCCGGGAGCTCGAGCAGCTCGGCCTCACGATGTATGGACAGATGACCGCCGGCTCGTGGATCTACATCGGGAGCCAGGGCATCCTCCAGGGCACGTACGAAACCTTCGGCGCGGTTGCACGACGGCATTTCGGAGAGTCGCTCGCGGGACGGTTCGTGCTCACGGCCGGCCTCGGCGGCATGGGAGGCGCGCAGCCGCTGGCCGCGACCATGAACGGGGCCGCGATGCTTGCCGTCGAAGTCGATGAGCGGCGGATCGACAAGCGTCTCGAAACAGGATACTGCGATCGAAAGACGGGATCGCTGGACGAAGCGCTCGGATGGATCGACGAGGCGTGCACGCGCCGAGTGGCCTTGTCGGTGGGACTCGTGGGGAATGCGGCGGAGGTGCTTCCGGAGCTGGTGCGTCGCGGCAGAACGCCCGACGTGGTCACCGATCAGACAAGCGCGCATGACACGCTGAACGGCTATGTGCCCGCCGGCCTCACGCTCGATGAGGCGGACCGCCTGCGGCACAGCGATCCCGCGGAGTACGTGAAGCGTTCCACGGCATCGATCGTGGTGCACGTGCGCGCGATGCTCGAGATGCAGCGGCGTGGGGCGGTCACGTTCGATTATGGAAACAACATCCGGACAGTCGCGCTCGACGCCGGGGTTCGCGATGCATTCGATTTTCCCGGATTCGTGCCCGAGTACGTGCGGCCGCTCTTCTGTGAAGGCAAAGGTCCCTTCCGATGGGTCGCACTCTCGGGTGATCCGCGGGACATCGAGCGAACCGACGAACTGGTGCTGGAGCTCTTCCCCGACGACGTCCACCTGGCCCGCTGGATAGCGCTCGCCCGTGAGAAGGTGCGGTTCCAGGGCCTGCCGGCGCGGATCTGCTGGCTGGGGCAGGGTGAACGCGCCCGGTTCGGTGTGGCGCTGAACGATCTCGTGGCGCGCGGCGAGATCAGTGCGCCGGTGGCGATTGGCCGCGACCACCTCGACACCGGGAGTGTCGCGTCGCCGTTTCGTGAAACGGAAGCGATGCGCGACGGCAGTGATGCGATTGCCGACTGGCCGATCCTGAACGCGCTGCTCAACGTTGCCAGCGGCGCGACATGGGTCTCTTTTCACCATGGCGGCGGCGTCGGTATCGGAAACTCGCTGCACGCGGGGCAGGTGATCGTGGCAGACGGGACACCCGAGATGCGTACGCGGCTGGAGCGTGTGCTAACGAACGACC
>JBKJRV010000379.1:0-7595 GCA_046593115.1 Gemmatimonadaceae bacterium | reverse complement strand
CTCACGAGCAGTCCGCTCGCGCCGCTGGGAAGTCCCATCAGCTCTCTGAACCATTCGAGCACCTGCGTCTCGACGTAGGCAGGCGACTGCTCTGCTCCCGCGACATTCGGATTCATCGTCGCTGCGAGCATCTCGAAGAGCGCGCCCGACGGAGTGCCCGTCCCATTGACCCAACCCCAGAATCGGGGATGGATGTTCCCGATGGGATACGGCAGCACGTGTTCGACGAAGGCATCATACGCGGCTTCGGCGCCTTCGGGAGCGCGGGGCACCGGTTGCCGCAGCGCCATCTTGCTGCGGTCGGGGATCTGCTGCCACGCGGGACGATCGCGCACCGAGCGCAGGTAGTGCATTGCGTCATCGACCATCCGATGGGCGAGGGCGGTGAACTGCTCCCAGTCCCGCGGATCGAGCGTCTCTTCCTGCGGTTGACGATGGTTTGCGTCCATCCCTTCAGGTTACCGAGGCAGTGCCGCGCGATCAACCCGAATGTTGCCAAGGTAGGAAGTGCGCACCGCGTCTACATCGATCTACCACGCACCACGCACGGGATACGAATTACGCAGTACGCGATACGCAATTGTGAGAGGTAACGCATTACGTACCCTGGCAACGTATATTTCCCGTCGTGACGACCTCCCCTTCCACGCGCCGGTCGGATCCAACGCGCGCGGCGCGCGTTTCGCGCGAGATGGCGACGCATCTCCTGCACTGGCAGTTGCCACCGGACTGGCGCTGGGGAAGTGACGCCGAGTGGGGCAAGCACCGCCACTATCAGGAAGTGATTGATGCGCTGGGGCGCTCGCTGTCGCTCGTCACAGCGCCCGATCCCGCGCACGCACCGTGGCTGCATGCCGAAGCACAGCGTCTCGCGCATCGCGACCATCCGTCTATCTCCACCACGTATCACTACTGGGCGGATTACAGCGCCAGTCATCGCGGCCCGGGGTATCTGCGCCGGTGGATTATCGGAGAGACCATGGGTGCGCGGTTGGCGCGTCAGGGCCCCGATCCCACACCGTATGCACTGCAAGTGCTTCGCGCGGCCGGATCAGCCATGGCCTACCTGCACGATCTTGGTCTGACGCACGGCGCCATGGCGCCCGAGACTATTCTCGTCACCCCGACGGGACGGGTGTGGGTGGTTGGGTGGCAGTGGGTCCTGCCCCGTTCGGAGATCCCCGCGGGGCTCGCGCCGGGTCGGGAAGGGCGACCGCAGCCACCAGAGTGGGTTGGCGGAGAGTGGGCGCCAACCTTCGCCAGCGATCAATGGCAGCTCGCTGCCGCCGGTTATGCGGCGCTTACTGGCGAGATGCCGCCGTCGAAGGACATTCCGCCCATTCGGCTCCTCCAGCCCGAGACCCCGGTCAGCCTTGCGGCTGTCATCGACAAGGCACTCGCCCGCGACCCGTCGGCGCGTCATGCGTCGGTGGCCTCGTTCATCCGCGCCATCGATCGCGCCATCGGCAGTCGCACGATGATCGTGACCGGGGTGGATCGCGGTGAAGCCGACATGCCTGGCGACTCGCAGGAGGCGCGGCTTCGCTGGGCGCTCGGCGACGACTATGAGGTCCTTGCGTCGCTCGGCACCGGGAATTTTGGCTCGGTGTGGCGCGTGCGCGACCTGACGCTGGGTCGCGAAGTGGCGCTGAAGATGCTGCATCCACACATTGCCCGTGACGAGCGCGCGGTGAGTCGCTTTCGACGCGAGGCGCGTCTCGCCGTGCAGCTCGCCCATCCGGCCATCATTCCGATTTTTGACTGGGACAGCCGCGGCGACGTGGCGTGGTACACGATGGAGCTGGGTGAGGCGGGCTCACTCGCGGAGCTCATCGATCGTGGCGGCGCGCGGGCCCTCGAGGAGATTGCGTCACAGATCGACCTGGTCCTCGACGCACTCACTGCCGCACACGCCAGCGGCATCATTCATCGCGACCTGAAGCCCGAGAACGTGCTCATCGACCGGTATCGGCGGTGGCGCGTGACCGACTTCGGCATTGCCAATATTGCGGGCGTGGATGTGGCTGGTACCACCGGCACGCCGGCGTTCGCAGCGCCCGAGCAGCTCCTCGGCGAGGAACAGGGACCTCAGGCGGACTGTTTCTCCCTCGCGGCCATCGCGTTCTTTGCGCTGTCCGGTAATCTACCCTTCGGCAGTGGAGACGCGCGGAGCATCCTCGCGATGCAGCTCGGACAGCGCGCCGATACGGCCGCTTTCCCCGACGAGATCGCCGCCTGGATGGATCGAGCGTTCAACCCGGAACCAGACCGTCGATTTGCCGACGCATCAGAAATGCAGATCGAATGGCGAACGGCGGTGGACAGCGTCCTGGAACGCGAGGGCAAGCCCATGCTCTGGCGGAGGTGGATCCCATGAGCCCCATCGCCACCATCAACCCGGCGACAGGCGAGACCATCCGGACGTTCAGCGCGCTCGCTCCGCAGGTCATCGAGGAAAAGCTGAAGGTTGCTGCGGCCTCGGCGGTGTCGTGGCGATCATCACCGATGTCGCAGCGCGTCGAGCTCCTGGTGTCGCTGGCAGATCTCCTGGAGAGCGACGCCAGCGCGCTCGGCGCGCTCATGACGCTGGAGATGGGCAAGCTGCATAGTGCTGCCGTGGCAGAGGCGAACAAGTGCGCGACGGCCTGCCGGTTCTACGCGGAACATGGAGAGTCGCTGCTGGCGCCTGAAGAACAGGACAGCGATAAGGATGAGGTGCTCATCCGCTACGAGCCGCTCGGCGTCGTGCTCGCGGTGATGCCGTGGAACTTCCCGTTCTGGCAGGTGATCCGGTTTGCTGCACCTGCGGTGATGGCCGGCAATGTCGTCCTGTTGAAGCATGCGTCGAATGTCCCGCAGTGCGCGCAGGCCATCGAGCGACTGTTCGCGCGCGCCGGAGCGCCGGTGGGGGTGTTCCAGACGCTGGTGGTTGGATCGGAGACTGTGCGGTCACTGATCGAGGACCCTCGCGTTGCCGCGGTAACGTTGACCGGCAGCGAGGCCGCGGGCGCGAAGGTCGCCGCTGCGGCCGGTGGGGCGATCAAGCCCGCGGTCCTGGAGCTCGGCGGGAGCGATGCGTTCATTGTCATGCCGACGGCTGATCTCGATGCGGCGGTGAAAGCGGGCGTTCACGCACGCACCATGAACAACGGCCAGTCCTGCATCGCCGCGAAGCGCTTCATCGTGCACGACTCCATCGCCGATGCCTTTCAGGCAAAGTTCGTGTCTGCCATGAAGGCGCTGGTGGTTGGCGATCCGATGAAAGAAGGAACGGATCTTGGCCCATTGGCCACGCCACAGGGAGTCAGGGATCTCGCGCGCCAGATAGACGAAAGCGTGAAGCTGGGTGCTCGCCTGGCACTCGGCGGCCGAGCCATCTCCGGCGCGGGCAACTACTTCGAGGCGACCGTGCTCACCAACGTGTCGCGAGGCGCTCCGGCGTACGACGAGGAAATGTTCGGTCCCGCCGCCGTCATCCATCGAGTGGGTGGAGTGGACGAGGCTATTCATCTCGCGAACGACACTGCCTTCGGGCTTGGCGCGAGTGCATGGACCACCGATCGCGGGGAGGCGGAGCAGTTCGCCCGGGGTATCGAGGCGGGCTCGGTGTTCATCAACGCGATGGTCGCGTCGGACCCGCGGTACCCGTTCGGCGGGATCAAGCGATCGGGATACGGCCGCGAGCTGGGTGCTTATGGCATCCGCGCGTTCACGAATGTGAAGACGGTGCGCATGGCATGGACGTCCGGGACCGGCGGATTACCTGGAACTCAGTGAGATCATACCGAGCCAGCCCTACAGCCAGAACGGGATGATGTAGGGCTGTAGTGGCCTCTTGTTGGAGGATGTCGGTGAACGCGGCGGCGGCATGACGGTCAGTACGTTCTCACCACGGGGCAGCGCACCGGTCGGGAGATAAGCCAGCATGCCGTCAACGCCGGTCTGCGGGTGCGTGGCGAAACGAAAGCGGAGATTCGCCTGAGTAATCCCATTCACCGTGACCGCGTGCATCCTCGAGAGACATCGCAACGCCACCTCGCTCGCGCTGTCCGCCTGAACGCCCCGAAGGCCCGATCTCGTGATCCGCAGCCCGCGCTTCTGCAGGGGCCGCACATCGGGACAGCGCTCTGCGACGCCAGCATTGTGACGCCGCGGCTGATAGGGGATAAAGAGCCTGAGATACGGGTCGCGAATCACATCGCTCTGGATGGAGGGCTCTGCCTCATTGACGTACTCCTCGGGCCATTGTGACTCATACCGCGCGTAGCTCACGGAATGGACCGCCGACCCGGTGCTGAAGAAGTCCGCGCCGCTGATGGCGAACAGGCCTTTGCGCGCCATCCATTCCCCCAGGACGAAGAACACCGAGCCGATCATGGCAAAATAGAACAGCACGTAGGTGGTCTTCCGGCGGCTGTTCGTCCCGATCGTGAAGAGCGTTGGACCCAGCAGACCAATCAGCTGCGTTGTGTAGAACACCGAGGTCAGGCGTCGCAATACCCTCGCGCCACGGCCGCCAGGGTCGAGCCGGCTGCCTCGCTTCTGGTCATACAGGGCGACCGACACGGGAACAACGGTCAGGATCGCCGCCAGCGCGAAGAACGCCGTGCGGACCTCCCCCCCGATGTACCGCGACACCCCGTACGCGATTCCGGCAAACAGCGCCATGAGCGGAATCGACAAGAGAGAGACGAATACTACGAGAAAGGCGAACGAGAAAATGACACTCGCGAAATTATCGATCGTCGCGATCAATCCCGGCAGCGTGGGCAGGCGCCGGCGATACACCTCCCTGGCCATGGGTCCCAGTTGGGTGCGTTCCCAGCGAATGCCGCCGGGAAAGACGGAGTTGAGTCCCATCAGCCCCACCCAGTACGCGCGCGCACCGAGGTGCAGGACGAAGGCCGCGATGAGCGTGTACAGCGCCCCCTTCAGGTATGCATACCCCACCAGGAGCGCGACGCTTGCTCCGTCAGTGACGTGCGGCTCCCACCGCGTCATGAGTCCATCCAGCACTGGCGGCAACTGAAACAGCGAGAAGACGACACCGCCGGAGATGAGCATCTCGAGCTCCCAGGTGGGGCTCGTATCCCGAGGGACCGCCGGTGCCGCATCTGGCGCTCCGGTGGCCGTGGTGTCGCCCTGTGCCGGATCGGCGGGTCCGGACACCGGTATCGTGCCGAACGCGTTGACGGGGGCGTCTTCAGGCGGTACGGGTGAAGACGAGTTCAGCATCGACGCCCAGGGTGCGGGGAACCGCGCAAGACGTTCACTCGGACAGACCGGCGACGTCTGACGATGTTATTTCATCGCCGGATCCTGCGCTCACAAGAGTCAGTGTTATCGTCGTCCCTTCACCAGGCGTGCTCGCAACAGCAATGTCCCCACCCCACCCTTCGACAATCCTCCGGCTGACCGCCAACCCTAGCCCACTGCCACTCGTCCGCGTGGAGAAGTGTGGCTCGAAGATGTAAGGAAGCGCCTCCGGCGCAATTCCCTGCCCGTCATCCCGGACACGAACGGTCACATACGCCGCGCGTCCTTCCACCGTCACGTCGACGCGCTTCGCTTCCGCCAATCGGGAGTTTTCGAGCACGTTGAGCAGCACTTCGCGCAGCTCATCAGCGCGCGCCATCGCCATCACGGCTTCATCCGCACCAATCCGCTCCCAGACGATGCCGCTGTCGCCCATGCGCTCGAGTCCCATGACGTCGCGCACCGCCGCGCTCACGTCCGTGATCCTGGCTGGCGCGCGCTCCGACGGCACGGTGCCATAGCGGCTGAAGGACCGGGCGATCGCATCCAGGCGATCGATTTCCGACAGAATCCGGGTAACGTTGCTCGTGAGAATAGCATCGAAATCGGCGCGGCCGTCGGCCCGTGCACGCTGCAGGTGCTGTACGCCAAGCCGAATGGGCGTCAGCGGATTCTTGATCTCGTGCGCCACCTGGCGCGCCATCTGCCCCCAGGCCAGCACACGCTCCGCGCGCGCGAGATCGGTTACGTCATCGAGGGTCAGCACCGCGCCCGCGTTGCCACTGCCAAGTCGCGTGAGCCGCCCCCGGAGCTGCCGTTCACCAACTCGCATCTCGAATTCCTCCACCTCGTATGCGCTGGAGAGGAAGGACCGCACGATGGCGACGAGCGGCTCGGGGAGGGCGTCCACCAGTCGCGTACCGGGTGGTAACCCGCAGCCCAGCATGGCATCCGCTCGCGGATTCGCCAGCGTGACCGTTTCCGCGGAACTGACAGCGATCACGCCGCTGGCGACATTGCGGAGGATGGCGGCCGTGCGCCGCTGTGCCTGTTCCAGCTCCTGCCGGCTTTCGCTGAGGTCGGACGCCATTCGCCTGAATGCGCTGAACACGGCCCCGAACTCTACCGGCGGCTCGCCGGCCAGTGGGGGCTCCCTCTCTCCCCCCGCAATCGCCAGCGCAGCGCGCCGCAGCGATCCGATCGGTCGTGCAAACTCTCGCGCCGCTGCTTCGCTGAGCCAGAACGCCGCGAGTGCACCAACGGCGGTCGCGAAGAGCACCAGAATGCCGAGATCGCGCCGACGGCGATCGAGCGCACCCTCATTGCTCGGCGCGGGCGACGCGTACACACCGCGCGCTCCCCCCTGCATCGTGGCTGCAGTGTAACCGAACAGCACCCTGGTGCCTCCAACAAGCTCCTGGCGGCTGGCGACGACCTCTTCGGACAGATCGAGGGCGTTGTGCACTTCGGGTGAAAGGAATCGGCCGATTGGCGCCAGCACGGAATACATCGAATCGCTGGCCCTCTGCAACCGGCCCGCGGTGTACAGCAGCAGCGGAGATCCGGGTTGTGCGAATCGCGCGTCGGCCGGCTTGTCGAGCACCGAGCGCAGCGATTCGCGCACCAGCAGTTCCCGCGCCTGGACGTCTTCGCTTTGGAGCCGCTGGTATGACCACGCCGCGAACACCAGCGCCGGCGTCACGAAAAAGCCGAACAGCGCCAGCGTGAGGCGCGCCCGGTAGCTGCGCGCCCACCGGCGGCGGCGCAGCCGTAGCCATCGCAGAAAGCCTCCCTCCGCAAGCGCGTTGAGGGTCCAGAGGATGCCGACGATGGCCAGATCGAGCAGCACGACCAGCGTCCCGCGCTGAATGAGCGCATCGAGCGAGCGCAACTCGACTTCCACGTGAGCCCGCCGCGGACCCACCCCCGTTTCCACGAGTTGGTCGCCATGCAGTTCGTTGCCGTCGCGGTGCCAGACCATCTCGCTGGCCGTGTTTCGAGAGCGCTCATCCACACCAGTCAGCGACAGCACGTACGGCGGGTCCGCCGGAGACACGGAGCCCATACCAAAAAGGGGAGCGAAAGGGGCGGCGGTCACGAGACGTGTTCGCGGGGCGACGACGATGGTCGTGACACGTCCGCTGTCCTGAGGAAGGGCGACCTGCAGCTGCGAGCCTTCAGCGCCACCGACCACCCGCTTGACAGCCCGGCCACTCGTCCGCGATTCCCCGACGATGGCAGGCAGCATGATCCCATCAGGCAACTGACCCGTCGGATGCAGGGATGCCAGCAGAGAATCGCGCCCATCCCAGATTGCCAGGGCGACGGGATATCCCGCC
>JBKJRV010000298.1:0-2569 GCA_046593115.1 Gemmatimonadaceae bacterium | reverse complement strand
TGCATCCCTACCTCGTCGATGTTCACAAGGCGCGCCTCGCCGGCACACCGATCCCGACGCCGCTCACCGCGTAACGCCCCGCACCACCAGGGACCTGAACGCGTACATTTGGTCGAGCCCAGCACGAGCGCGGCGTCCGGTCGGCCGGGCCGCTATGAGGCGTACACGCTCGATTTCGCACTGTTCATGGAGCCGCGTCGACGCAACATCGAGATCGTCCGGTTTTGGGAAACGGACGACCAACGCCGCCGAGTCAAGCTCCGCGAGGCACCGACATATGACCTCGGTAGAGCGCAGCGAGTCATCGACCAGGACAACGACGGCAGCGCCGATGACGCGCTGAAGATCGCCGCCGACATCGAGATCGATGATGGCGATGAACCGCTTCGGCTCTTCGATTCCGTGGAGGGCACCCCGCCGGGGCAGTAGCAAGATTCGCGACTCAGAATCGTTGGGCAGTACGTCGTCCCAGGGACCCCACCGCAAATTTCTGGAGTGCCGTGTGCGCGGATCAGGTGTGTCGTGGGCGATTCGGAGCAGCGGCCACTTGGGAAGGCGGGGGGTGTCGACGCACGCACCGGGAGCATGCGATCGGCGATGACGCGCGTGTCGTGACAACGCCGGCGTGCGGCGGGTGCTGGCGCTGCTGCCATGGCGCTGCCAGCACCATGACAACGACCGTATTTGCAGGATCTTTGCAATGAGGCGTTGCTGAGTCATTAGCGACTCTGTAGGTTCGCTTCACACGAAAACTTGGGGCGGCGCCGCTGAAACGGCCCGCCCCCGGCGACTTGCCCACAGGAGGCAAAGAAGCATGAGCAATGGTACGACGAGCGTGACGCGGGAGAAGGTCAAGCCCGGCATCTGGCGGCGCAAGAACAGCAAGAGCGCCTGGGTCTACGAGATCACCTACCGCGATTCGAAGGGAACGCAGCGCCGGCAGACCGTGGCTGGCGGGATGCGCGCCGCAGAGACGGCGCTTGCCGACGTTAAGTCTCGGATGGGTCGCGGCGAGCGGGTCACGCCGGCGCCACGGCTCACCTTCGCCGAAGCCGCCCACGCCTGGTTCGAAGCCAAGTCGCCCGCGCTCGCGGACAAGACCCTCGGTGCCTATCGCTACGCGCTCGACGTCCACCTTCTCCCTGAGTTCGGGCGGCATCGCATGGATCACATCGACGTGACCGCCGTGTCTCGCTTCGTCGCGCGAATGGCGACTCCTGCCTACCGGCGCGAGGTCGATGGCCGCGACGGCGGCGAGGTCCGCGCGACCGAGGGGTATGCGGTCGAAACGATCAAGCTGGTACTCACTCCGTTGTCACGCACGTTCGCGTACGCGAAGCGCAACATGGGCTTCGCCGGCGAGAATGCCGTCGCCGCGCTTGAGCTTGACGAGCGACCTGGCTATCGCAGGCGTCGCATCGAGCCACCGACGCTGACGCGCGCGGAGCTGGACCTTGTGATCGAGCACGCGCATTCCCCGTGGCGCGAGATCATCGCGACCGCCGCCGCGCTCGGCACTCGCGCCGGCGAAACGCTCGGCATCCCGTGGAGCGCGGTCAACTTCGACGCCGGCACCATCACGATCATGCAGCAGGCCACCGAGCGCCGCGAGCTTGCACGAGTCAAGACGATCGGGTCAGAGCGCACCATCGAGGCGCCCACGTTCCTTATGGCCATGCTCGCCAGCCTCAAGCTCGGAGCGGAGTCTTCGGCGCCGGGCGACCTCGTCTTTTGTACGCGGACCGGCAAGCCGCACGGGCGCGGCAACCTCTTGGAGAGAGGGCTATATCCGGCGATGGAACGCGCCGGCGTCGCACGCAAGACGTTCCATGCGCTGCGCCATACCCACGCTTCGCTCTGGATCAAGGAAGGAGGCGACGTCGTCACGCTGTCCAAGCGCCTTGGGCACTCCACGCCCCAGGTGACGATGACGACCTACGCGCACGTCATCGAGGAAGCCAACGATGACGCAGTTCGGCGCGCTCTCGTCAACGCGATGTACGCCGAGTCCAGAATGGTCGCGCTCGTGGCTTCGGCCGCCGTCGGGGGCGCCCCCGACGGGAGCCTCGTAAACCTGAAGCCAAAGCGAGCGTCGTGAAAGGCGTACCGGCAACCACTACGAGCGGCGAGCCGACGAGTACAGAGAGAGGCGAGCCGTGGCTCCGCGAACTACTCGTGCGCGCGCTTCGAAATCAGGGGCTTGGTCGGCTATGCAAAGGCGAGCCGTCGACTCATGAGGACCTATCGACGCGGTGGAGCTACGTGTTCATGACGGGATTCGCGCTCGGGGTGCTCTTTATTTTCAGTGACTGGACTTGTTCACCCCCTGCGCAATCTCCTCAAGCGAAATCTCGTGATCGCAGCCGTGGGCGTCCTGACGGTCGCCACGCTCTACATGGGCGCTCTGACCTGGATTCTGATTCCGGTCGAGACGGCACGGGAGTGGACTGGGGCGTCGATCGACACCCACACGCTCGCGGCGCTGGGGCTACAGGTCGACCTGCCGCTCGGTCCATACATCATCGTTTCGCTCGTTCTCGGGCTGCTCGCAACAGCCGTGCTCCTGGCG
>JBKJRV010000237.1:0-14129 GCA_046593115.1 Gemmatimonadaceae bacterium | reverse complement strand
GCCATCGCCTTCCTGACACTCGCCGCGGGCTGCAAGGGAGACGGTGGCGGTGCCGTAGGACCGAACCCGGTGATTGCCGGTAGCTGGAGCGGCACTGCCAAGGCCGGCCTCGTTCGCTTCCAGGCGACGTTCACTCAATCCGGTGACTCGGTGGGCGGCGTGGGTCGGTTCACGAGCCCGCTGGCGTCCGACGATTTCACGGTGCAGGGTACGCTGGCCGGTGCCGAGGTCAATCTTGTGCTGACGTCGGACGAGCTGGGAGCGACTACCTTTCGGGGACGCTTCACGCGCGCCAGACGTATTATGGGTATCCTCGATCTGGTGGCGCAGGACGATCTCGAGCTGACCCTCGATCGTCGCTGAGCAGTCCTCCCGCTCGACATAGCAGTTCCTCCGCGTCCTCTGCGCCCTCCGCGGTTCAAGCTCTGTATTTTGAACCGCAGAGGACGCAGAGGTACGCAGAGGAGTCATCGTCCTCGATACCTTATAACAGTGCCTTCATTCGCTGGAAAAGTTGATCGCAAGCAATCGACCCGTTCTCCAGGTAGTGGACTGCGCTGGGGATTGTGCTGCCAGTTTCTCGATGCGCCGATTCACTTTCGCACGGCCACGCATCGATATGTAGCATCGCTGGGAGCGGTGCCCGGTCGCGCATACCTCACCGCCATCGCGCGGGACAACGCACAGGCACTCGCCGATGCCGTGCGACAGTGCTCGACCCTTCGCATCGGTGCTTTTCGGATCAATAGCCAGATACTTCCGCTCGCCACACATCCGCAAAGCGGCTATTCGCTGGATGACCTGGACGAGGACGGCGTGATCACCGCTGCATTCCGTTCCGCGGGCAGATTGGCAGGCGAGCTCGGGATCCGATTGTCATTCCATCCGGATCAGTTCGTCGTGCTCAATTCGGAACGACCGCAGGTGGTTGCCTCCTCGGTGGAGGAAATGGAGCTGCAGAGCGCGATCGCCACTCTGGTGGGCGCAGACGTTCTTACCCTCCACGCCGGCAGCAGCGCTGGCGGCACCGCCGAGGCGCTCCTTCGGCTGGAGCGAGGCATCGAGCAGTTATCGGAGAACGCTCGGCGAGGCCTGGCGATCGAAAACGACGATCGCCGATTCTCGCCCGCCGTGCTGTTCCCTTTGTGCGAGCGGTTGGGAATTCCGATGGTGTACGATGTTCATCATCACCGCTGCAATCCGGATGCGCTCGATACCGCGACAGCCACGAGGCTGGCGGCAGCCACGTGGCGTGGTCGCGAACCACACTTTCACATTTCCTCGCCACGCGCCGGTTGGGGGAACGGTGATCCTCGTCCCCATGCCGACGTAGTCCCCGCCGCGGACTTCCCCGACAGCTGGCGCGACGGGGCCTTCACGATTGACGTGGAAGCCAAGGGAAAGGAGCGCGCGGTGATCGCATTGCGCGACGCGATCTGCTGCTGAGCTGGTCGCGCGAAGTAGCGCGGGCGACCCTTTTCCCGCTCCTGAGCTTTACTACGGAGCCTTGGTTGCCTCGAAGGTGCGTGTCCAAAGCACCGAATCCGGCTTGTCCGCCAAGTACGTCATCGACCGACCGACGAGCTTCCCGTCCTGCACGCGGGCGATGGATGTAAACCTGACCTTTGGAGCACCCTTCTTCGCGTTTGGCGGCAGGAATGCAACCGATTTCGCGATCAGGCTGTCGGCATCCAGCATCGTGGTCATGGCCACCGGCGTCTTCGTCCCCTCGTAGGTGATCGTTCCCGTCGAATCACTGGTCCATGAAGTGACCCACTTGGCCACCACGGAATCAGTCCCAACCACCTTGCTGGTGCCCTGCCAGCTGCCGGCGATATCGGCCGGAGTGAGATTCGCGGGTGGAGCGGGTGCCATGGCGGCTGCGGTGTCGGGCGGAGGAGTCTCCGCCCTGGAGCATGCGGCGATCAGGACGGTAAAGATAATTGCCTTGCGCATCGGTTCTCCGGGTAGGACTGTCGGCCAGCACATCGCGCGATCGGGTGACGACTGGAAACCTGCATCCTCAGGCCGCAATTGGCCAGTTGCTGTCGGTGGTCGAATGACCGATACGGATAACGGCAGGGCGCCCGGCGTCTGGCGAAGGAGAATCCCGTGATCCGCGCGCACCGCTACCGGTATTGCATCGCGGTCCGCAGGCGCACGGATGTACCCCACGGATCCGCGGTAAGCAGGCTGTCATCTTCGCGGGTGACCTGGTAACCACCCGACGACAAACTGGCTGCCGCCGCTGCGATCACCGATGCGTCCGGCAGCTCAATGGTCCATTCGAGAAGACCCGCATCATCCGATCGCATCGGCGGCGCGTCTGCGCCGGCCCACGTGTTGGTGCCGAGGTGATGGTGATAGCCTCCCGCGCCAAGGAAGAGGGCACCCGGATAGCTCCACGTCATGCGATCGAAGCCAAGTGCCTCGGAGAAAAAAGCGGCACCAGCGTCGATGTCGCCGACGTGCAGATGAACGTGGCCAATGACGGTGCCCGCCGGCATGCCATCCCAACGCGCCTGGCCAGCCGCGCGCAGCAACGCTTCGGTGTCCACCGGATCGGTGGCGAGCATCAACTCACGTCCCCGGCGGCGCCACGTGTCTCTTGGCCTGTCGGCATACACCTCGATGCCAAGGCCATCGGGATCCTGAAGGTAGAACGCCTCGCTCACCAAATGATCGGCACTGCCCGCCTGCATGCCTTCGTTGGCGAGATGACGGACGAACCGGCCGAGAGCGGGGCGGTTGGGCAGCAGGATAGCGAAGTGAAAAAGGCCCAGCCTTCCACGACGCGATGCGGGGCGCGCGCCGAGCTGTTCGTGCAGCTCGAGCACCACGCGGTCGTCGTCGTGCGCGCCGAGTGCAGCGCGCCGGTCGCTGCGCTGCATCACCTGAAAGCCGATCACCGATTCATAGTAGCCGATCGATCGCGCCAGATCCGCGACGCGGAGGTGCACCGGCCCGAGGCGAGTAGCGTCCGGCAAGCGGAAGTTGCGGGGCGGCTCGCCATACGATCCGGGGACCGCGGGCTCACTCTCGGAGTCTCCGAACAGCTCGCGCGTTGTTGCTCCCATCGGCTAGCGGTCCATTACCGGGAGGTAGGCGCGCCACGGGCCAACGGCCGTGCGGTACTGCTTCGCCATGACGCGCGCGGTCTGCGCCACGTGTCCCAGGTCGTGCGCAACCCAGGTGGCCAGCAATTGACGCAGGGTGACGGGCCCGAAGTCAGGATGCTCGCCTTGCAGCGCGAGTTGTGCATCGGTCAGCTGCCAGCTGGCGAGCGTCGTCAGGTTCTCCGTCCGTAAACGTGCAAAGTCGTCCAGCAGGTCGAGGAGCGATTTGCCCTCGCTCTCGCGGAGCTGCGCGAAGCGATCGAAGGGCGTGAATCGGCGCTGCGGGCCCTGCGCAAGGATCAGTTGCGCGCGCGGAATCCAGTCGGTGCGCTCGCCGTGGACGAGGTGGCCCACGATGACGTATGGGCTCCACGTGTCCGGGCCTTCGGTGGCGTCGGTCCATGTGGGCGACAGTCCGGCGAGCATCGCACGCAAGGTGTGTGGCGTGCGGTGGAGGATCGCGATACCGGATGTCAGATCAAAGTCCATTGTGTTTCCGAGCTGCGGATGGTCGAGGTCAGTAAATGTACTGTTCTCCCCGAAAACTCTCGACAATCCGGCGTTGGCGGCGCTTCCAGGCGCGTCCTTACTTTAGCGGCGCTTCGGCGGTGAGCTCGTACGACGCGTGGCGGGGGTCAACACCAGTCGATGCGCCGTTACGCGAGCGACCGCTGCCCGCGTGAACGCGAGCGGAAAGTACTCACCGCGGCCGAAGGGGTCGACGAGGTTATCGTAAAACGGACTGCCGGGCTGCCCGGATTGACCCGGCACGTTGGTGACGATCGCGGAGTCGAGATTGCCCATGTCGATGATTTGGCGAAAGGTCGCGCCGACGGCCGCGACGAATCCGGCGCCTCCGTGTCGCTCGACGGGCCGAATGTCATATGCGCGTACAAGGGTGTGTGGGAGTTCGCTCCGATTTATCCGTCCCCAGCGCCACTGCGATGGATCATCGCCCTGCGTGGCGCGCAGGGAGTCCATGCCGGTCGCGATAGCGGGTTCGAGTAGTTCCCGGCGCCGCGCGGCGTCCATTCCCGTGGTTCGTGCTCCGTCGGAGATCGCGCGGGACGCGTGGTGATACAGCGCCGCCGCCATGCTTTCCCGGCGATGTTGCGCGTCCCAACTCGCGAGTGCGTGTCTACCCCGCTCGACGGATGCGTCGCGCGCCGTCCAACCCTGAAAGAGCGGAATGTCGCGAGCCGCTCGCACGGAATACCCGTCATGCTGAAGCGCTGCCATGTCCGCCAGCGAGAAGCGCACGGGTTCGGAAAGCACTGATGCAATGCGATTGTAGCGTGCGCTCTCCGGTCCGCTCTTGAAGAAGAGCGGCGGATCGTAGCCGTCGGGATGAATGTCGTGATTGGCGGTGGCGATCCACCCGCGTGGGGGATTGAATTCGCGTGGAAGAGCGGTGCGCAGCCCGTCCCACTCATAGGTACCAATGCCAGTCACCGGGAGTCGGCCGTGCCAGTTTGGCCGCTTGGGAGATGCGGCGGATGCCTGCCAGGCGATATTTCCGCGTGTGTCGCCACAAATCATGTTCTCGGTCGGCGCCAGATAGTACCGTTGCGCATCGAGAAACTGGCTGCAGTCGCGGAGTGCGTGATAGCGGAGCGCGCTGAGATAACCCGCGCTCCCGGGAAGATGCGCGGTCGTCCGCAGGGCGTACGCCTTGTGATGCACCGTGTCCACGAAGAACACCGGGCCATGCCTGGAGAATCGATGCGTTACGATTACCGGCGCGGCGTCTTTCACGCGCACGGTGTCGATGACCGTGCGCAGCGGCTCCCATGCGCCTCGGAACTTCACTCGATCGTGGTTCCCGGGGTCCAGGTCTTCCACGTAGACATCCGCCTGATCGGTGCCGGCGATGGTGAGGCCCCACGCGATGAATTCGGTATGGCCGATCATCACGCCCGGCAGCACCGGCTCCGTAGCGCCCGCGACGTTCCATCCCGGCGCGCTCAGATGGACCAGGTACCGAATGGACGGATTCGCAACCGTACGATGCGGGTCGTTTGCGACAATGACCGAGCCACTCGCGGTGAGCGCGCCGCTCAGCACCCAGTTGTTGCTGCCGGGCGAGCGCTCCTGGACGCCTCCGTTTTTGACGGGCAGCGCATCGTGAAGCGCGCGATATTGCGGCAACAGCGCCGGGCGAACCGGGTCCGTCTGGAGCGCGGACAACGCATCAATCACGTCCTGCCCGATGATCGAGACCTCTGCGCTGTCGGGCACCACGAGCGGACGAAAGGGTGACGGCCTCATGGCGCGATTCGCCGAATCGACACCCACCCGAGCGACCGCTCGCGCGAGGCGAAGCTCGGCAATTGCATCCGACGTCGGCAGCGCGGTGGTCGTTCGCAACAGCGCGATGTCCGGCGTCCATCGCTGCGGCGTGATTCCCGTGAGACGGAACTCCACCGGAAGACGATCGCCGGCGTGGCCGATGAAGGCATTCACGCCAGCCGCAAAGGCGGCGAAGATGCGTCGACCCTCCGGATGATAGCTGCGCCACTCGCGATCGTCGAACGGCCCGCGGAATTTCAGGAGCCGCGCCAGCCGATCGTGGGCGACATGGGACGGGCCCATGATCTCCGACAGCGTGCCCTCGAACGTGCGCCGGTACATCTCCATCTGCCAAAGTCGGTCCTGCGCCTGCACGAACCCCTGCGCGAAGAACAGGTCGTCCACGTTGCGCGCGTAGATATGCGGAACGCCCCATCGGTCACGAATCACTTCGACACTGTCGCGAAGCCCCGTCAGCCGGACGCGCCCATCGATCCGGGCCAGTGATGTCCGAGCCAGAGTATCGAACGTCGCGGACTGTGCCTGGCCGTGCACGGGCAGGCCGATCGCGAGCACTACAGCATGAACGAGTACGCTCGACAAATCCGGGCGAAGATAAAAACGCATGCTTTAAACGACCACCCGGCTCCGAACTTGGCTACCCGACGTCACCTCTCGCATGCGAGAGGTCACTTGCGAGCGAATCATATGGAGCAACCGAAGCGAGCAATCCCTGGCCCGGTGGGAGATTGCGATGTTGGAAGTGAGGTCAAAGTCCATGATGCCTATTGGCTGCGAGATTCCGAGGCTACGGGTTCCACCAGATCCCAGAGATTTCCGTAAAGGTCTTTGAAGACGGCAACCGTTCCATAGGACTCGACTCTGGGTTCCCGGATGAATGTGACTCCCAGCCCCACCATCCGATGGTAGTCTCGCCAGAAGTCATCGGTGCGCAGGAAGAGGAACACTCGGCCGCCGCTTTGATTGCCAATCGCGCGTTCCTGCTCCGGTGAGGTCGCCCTGGCCAGCAGGAGGGTCAATCCGCTCGAACCCGGAGGGGCTACCAGAACCCATCGTTTGTCCTGTTGCGGCTGGTACGTATCGTCGACCACCGTGAAGTTGAGCTTCTCGGTAAAGAACCGGATGGCTTCGTCGTAGTCTCGAACGACCAGCGCGACGTGGACGATCGACTGCGACGCCTCCGAGCTGGCGGCCTCCAGTGGCTCCCCGAAGGTATAACGATGTCCATCCGGGGTTCGGAGAGCGAACTCGCGAAGGCCCCACGGCTTGTCGATCGGCGCCGTCGTTACTTCGGCGCCACGCGCGACCACGTCCGCGTAGAACTGATCCACGCCCTCGACGGTCACATAGGCAATGTAGGAGTGATTGCCCGTCTCACCTGCCGGCCTCTCATTGGAACACTCGCCAAGCATCACCTTGAACGCACCTCGCGACAGGAAGCTCCAGCCATCTGACCCGTCGCCGAAGTCACGGCGGAATCCCAGCACATCGATGTAGTATCGCGTCGATGCCTTCAGGTCGAGGACTGCCAGAACGGAGCGAACACCGACAATGCGCGTCATGCTCGAGCCTCGTGAATGCGGTTGTCCAGCTAACGCCCTTCGTGCGATACCGACGCGCCCTGGGATTCGGATTGATGAAGCAGCAGCCACGACGTACCGAACTTGTCGCGAAGCATCGCGAAGCGATTGGCGAATGGTGTCTGCTCCATTTTCATGAAGATCTCGCCGCCGTCCGTGAGCAGCGCGTACACGCGCTCCGCTTCCTCCTCGCTATCCAGACTGAGCGCCAGGTACGCACTGCGCATCGGTTCGCTCCCGGGAATGTCCGCACCCATCAGGATCGTCGAACCAATCGTGATGCGGGCATGAAGAATCTTCTGATTCCAGTCGGCAGGCACGTTCTCGTGGGGCTGTTCCCCATGTCGCGCCATGCCTGTGATCGTGCCGCCAAGGTATTGCTCATAGAAGCGAAATGCCTGCTCGCAACTTCCGCGGTAATTCAGATAGACATTGAGTTGCATCCCGGTCACTCCGTCCTGCAGTTGTCGCCGGCGTCTCGCCCTTCAATCGAGTTTCGCGATTGCGCCGGCTTGTATAGAAAGTGAAAAGCAGGTGCGCCCCTCGATTCCCTGAACGCGGAAGGGCTCCTGGAACTTTGCAGACGATGCTCGCGAAAGAACGCCCACATCAGACTCGAGGCGTCGATGCTGTTGCTCGTGGTCCCCGTCAGCCATTCCGGAAGCGGACCGCCGCCGGGCCATGTGTGGCCGCCTTCACGGATCGTGTAGAGCACTACGTCTGCGTCGTCAGCGCAGTTCGTGAAGGTACGACGCGTCACGTCCGCAGCCACCACCGAATCGACTGGGTTCGGCGTGCACCGATTCCTCCTGGCCCAATGCGCCGCCCAGGTCGGGATGGCCGGAAACCGTCTGGCGGATACCCACGTCTTGCCGCCGTGGTAGGGAGTGGACCGATCGGCTGTCCCGTGAAACGCGATCATCGGCACCGCTCGCCGGTCGGTACACCAGTCCCACGACAGCAACTGAGCAGACGCCACCATCCCGACGGCCGCAATGCGATCGGACAGCGAACAGGACAGCACGAACGCCATGCCGCCGCCATTGGAAAGCCCGTCTGCGTAGATGCTCGCCGGGTCGATGTTGTACGACGCACTCAGTGTGTCGATCAACGCAGCGATGAATCGGACATCATCCTTGATGGTGGCGCTGGATCCCATCTGCCAGGCCCTTGGTCCGTCGCCTCCGCGTCCCGACGGGTAGACGACAATGAGCCCCTGGCTCTCGGCCACCTTGTTCCACTGGCTCACCTCCTTTTGCGCAGCACCCCACAGCCCCCCGCCGTGCATGCTGATGACGAGCGGCGTCGGAGTCGTGGGGTCGTAGCTCGTTGGGACATATAGCAGGTACTCCCGCTTGAGGCCCGAAGAGACGATGGTGCCGTTGCTCCGATGCCGGACGTGGAACGACGCCGCCTCGATCAGCACCAGCACCACCGGCAGGCCGATGAGAGCGAGGACGGCAGCGAGGACCATCGTCCTGCTCTTCACTGGTCGCTCCCGATTGGCGGTCTCGGTCATCGATGCCGGTTCCACGCGAGCGCCAGCGGCGCCGCGGACAGTCGCACGAGGGGAATAGCCAGGATCGCGACGAGCGCGAGGAAGTAGCGCGGGAAGAGCGGCGTGCCGACCATCCACACGAGCACACCGTACAGCGCGAGCACAGTGGCGAGCCAGATGGCCGCGCCGGACACGAGCGCGCGGTCGCTGAGCACGCGGGCGCGGTCGAGGCGCACCGCGACCCAGACAGCGGCGGTCATCTTGACGCCGACACAAACGGCGAGGAACAACGGCAATGCGTCGTACAGCACGGCCAGCACGCGGCGGTTCTCAGCGATCCAGACGAGGGTCGGGCCGACGGCGCAGAAGATCGACAGGGCCAGGAACACGCTCGTCTTCACAACCCATTCACGGCCGGAGAGGCCGACCCAGAGACTCTGCACCAACTGCTTCCACGTGGACACAATCAATCCCCCGAGCACGAGCAGCAGAACGACGACGGCGCGCGGCGTCCCGATGAATTCCTGCACCTGACGTGCTTTCTCGAAGACCACCGGCCACGTGTTCGACAGGTAGAGCGCGAGCGGGATCGCAATCAGCACGAGTAGCCACGCCGCGATGGTGCTCCACACGGTCATTCTCAGCTTGGCGGCGAGCAGGGCGGCGTTGGTCAGCGGCCGCGTTGCGATGAACGCCGTCACGCCCAGGGAGTCGCGCGCATCGGGATTCGACTTGCGCACCGTCGCGGCGGTGAACGCGGCCATGACGGGCGGGGTGAGCAGTGCCCCGATCACGATGGCGAAGACGAGTACCGGCGCGTCGCCGGCGACCCAGAGCAGCAGCAGCTCGAAGGGTAGCAGGATGCCGATCCATCCCGGGAGCGTCAGTCCGTGCCGGCGCCACTCGAGCCACGCTTGCGCACGTGCGGCGGAAGGGAAGACGTTCGGCCGGCGCGTCGCCACGCCGGTGAGCCGGGCGACCCGGGCGAACGCATCGCGCCAGTCGGGCACGTCTCCTCGCCGCGCGCGCGCGACAGCTGAGCGAGCGACGAGATAGCCGAGCGGAACCTGCGGCGCCAGGAAAGCCACCATCAGGAGCTCTGGAGCCTTGAAGTAGATCGCCAGGAGAACGATGGCGTCTATCACCGCCAGCCACAGCATGGTGACGATGACACGCAGCCCTGGCAAACCGTACGGCATCCATGTCAGCGCTTGCGTCCAGGCGAGGAGCGCCATGGCGAGCAGCGCCGGCCAGATCACTGGCACATCGAAAGTCGACGGCCAGACAGCGACCGATCGCATCGCCGCCCAAAGGACCGCCATGGCCGCGGTGCCGTACAGCATCGGCCACAGGGCTAGCGCGGCGGTCGTCACCGGCAACGTGAACATGCGCGCGGGATACATCGATTGGCGCGCCGCCAGGTCGCCGGTGAGGCCGAACGTGAATACCCCGAGGAAATACGTGAACGTCCACGTCATGGGTACGACGACCACGAGCGCGAAGCTCGCCGCGTCGTCAAAGGTCACCTGCCGCCCCGAGTGGAGCATCAGAATCTTGATCGTCGCGATGAAGAGAATGTACCCACCCACCGCGATGAATCCCCAGCGATGCCGTTGGCGAAACTCCCAGGCAACTGCGGCAGCGGCGGAGCGCATCACTCAGGCGTTGCGGGACGGCGCCGCAGCCGTGCCGACATGGGCCACAAAAATCTCGTCGAGGGACGGGACGCGTCCGTCGACCCGGTGCGACTCCCTGATAGCATCCAGCGGCGCGCTCAGCACGATCACGCCCTCGTGAATCATGGTGACGTGGTCAGCAACTTCCTCCACTTCCCCGAGCAAATGCGACGAAAAGAGGACCGTGCGGCCTTCATCGGCGATGGTGCGCAGGACGGCACCAAGAATGTCACGGCGGACGATGGGGTCGAGGCCGGACGAGGGTTCATCCAGCACCAGTAACTCGGGTCGATATGCCAGCGCGATGAGCAGGCCCACCCGTGCCTTCTGCCCCTTGGACAAGTTCCTGATTTGCGCCGCGGGGTCGATTGCGAATCCTTGCCGCAACTCCTCGGCGTACACATCGTCCCACCCGGGATAGAACGCTCGCGAGTAGCAAATGAGTTCGTCAACGCGCATCCAGCCGGGAACGTCGTTTTCCTCGGAGAGATAGCCGATCCGCGACAGGACGGCGACCGGATCGACAACGGGATCGACGCCAAATACGCGCACCGAGCCGCTTTCCGCCCGCAGCAGACCGAGGATGTGCTTGATAAGCGTCGTCTTGCCCGCTCCATTTGCGCCGACGAGGCCGTAGACCGCCCCGCGTGGGAACGACAAGCTCACTGAGGCCAGGGCCGTCCTGGCACCAAAGCGGCGTGTCAGCTCCGAGATGTTGATGATCGATTCGCTCATATCAACCGGCGGAGCGACTGGAGCTAGTCACGGATTGTGGTGAGCGCCTGATAGACCAGCGTCGGGAATTTCGCGGCGACATCGGTCCTGTTCGGCATCTGGTTCAGCATGAACACGAGCACAACTCGCTCACTCGGGTCAACGCGGTATTGGCTGCCATACGCGCCCGCCCAGCCGTACGTGCCCACGGAAAGCAGGGAGTTGTCCGCACCCAGTCGCTCGATGACCGAGAAGCCCAGGCCGAAGCCCTGGCCGTTGGACGGATACAGCGTTCCGGTCTGGTTGGTTGTCATCAGGGCGACGGTACGCGGTGACAGAATTCTGACGCCATCGAGCACGCCCCCGTTCAGCAGCATCTGCAGGAGGCGCGCGTAGTCGTGCGCGGTGGACACCAGCCCCGCCCCGCCCGAATGATTGCGCCGCGGCCCGCTGAGGTAGTGCCCTTGCCCTCTGGCGCCATCGGGCGCGCGCGCCGCGCGATCGTTGGTGTCGCTTGCGTACACCGCAACAAGGCGCTCACGCTGCGCTTCGGGCACGAAGAAGTGGGTGTCGGTCATACTCAGCGGTCCCGTGATGCGGGTTCGGATGAACACGTCGAGAGGCATGCCGGCCACGATCTCGACCACGCAGCCGAGAATGTCCGTGTTGTAGCCATAAACCCATGCCTCACCGGGTTGCTTCGAGAACGGGAGGGTTGCGAGTCGCTCCATCGTCGTGCACACGGGTTCGTCCTTGTCGGCAGTGTACCAGCCCATGCCACCCGCCGCCGGACCGAGTCCCTTCTCCCGATAGAGTGACGCCAGCGCCGAATCGGTCCCGTACGAGATTCCCGCGGTGTGAGTCAGCAGGTCGCGGATGGTGATCTGGCGCTTTGCCGGCGCCGCCTGGCCATTCACCATGACCGTGGTGCGAGCGTAGGCGGGGATGAACCGGCTCACCGGATTGCCGAGCGCGACCTTTCCTTCCTCGAACAGCATCATGATCGCAATGCTCGTCAGCGCCTTGGTCTGCGACGCGATGCGGAACATCGCGTCGGGAGTCATGCGCCGCCCTCTTTCCTTGTCGGCCCAGCCCACCGCGCGCTGGTAAGTCAGCTTCCCATCGCGCAACACGAGAGCGACCCCGCCCGCGATTCTGTTGCTGTCGACCTGCTGCTGGAGATAGCTGTCCACCCGTCGCAGGCGCTCGGCGGAGAAGCCATGGTCCGCGCGAGCGCTGGCTCGAGTAGGGGGCTGCGCGCCGAGCAATGCCGGGAACGCTACGAGCAGGAGGAAGGTGCGCCGCATGTCAGTGTCTCCAGGGCAGGCGAGCCGCCTGGTTGCGGCGGCTGTACAGGGACGGGCGAGAGATAGACGTTGCACCGCTCCGGTGGTCTCGGCAAGCGTCCTGCGTGGTCGGACGCTTGCTTGCCCCTTGCGGACGCAAAAACCGGGAGAGATCAGGACTTCGTTTTCTTCGAAACTTTCGACTTGCCGGAACTGTTGAGGGCGACCGCCTGGCGAATGAGCGCCTTGAACGCGGACTCGTCAACGTCTTCTCCTTCGGGGATGTCGATCGCGCGGCGTGTGTTTCCGTCGAGACTCGAGTTGAAAAGACGGGATGGATCCTTCAGAGACGCGCCCTTGGCGAAGGTCAGCTTCACGATCGTCCTGTAGGATTCGCCAGTGCAGATGATGCCTTCGTGCGACCAAACCGGGGTGCCCATCCACTTCCATTCCTCGACCACGTCCGGGTCTGCTGCCTTGATGAGATTGCGCATTCTGCTGAGGGTTTCCCCGCGCCAGTCTCCGAGCTCGGCGATTCTTTTCGAGATGAGCTCCGATGCCGACTGGCCCTGACTCGCGCCTGACTTTGTCATGTGCTCATCCTGGGAGTTCCGACGATGTTGGAATCGTGTCCGTGTCTCGACGGGCTCATGGAATCCGCGCGAGCCACGCCACGAGCTTTCCGCCCATCATGCGGCGTCTTGTCAACCGGGAAAGTCCCTACGACCGCCGCCGCTCCAGCAGCAGGATCATCATGCAGCTGAGCAGCAGCAGCCGCTCCTCATTGCTCGACAGAGGCGCGAGCGACTCCAGCAGGAAGCGCCCCTCGAACAACGCGGGTTGCTTGACCAGTCGCACGACATCCTGGCCCGTTGCGACATTAGTGACACGATACGCAGCGTGGAACACGTAACCGGTGAGGGCCCCTGCGATGGGGATCTGGCCAAACACGCTGTCGAGGATCCGCACCCACACGCTCTCCTCGCGCACGGTGAAGACAGGCTGCCCGTCGAGCTCGATTTCGTAGTGCGCGCGCCAGAAGGTGCGCAGCCCGCGCTGGCGCACGGATCCAATCGGGATATCGCTGGCGGTCGCCATGTCGGTGATAGTGTAGCGGCCGCCGATGTCGATTATACGATCGGCGCGAATTCGATAGAGCGGCCGGGCGCCCTCGGCGTCGCCAAAGACGATCACGTCCTCTTTCAGCTTGAGCAGTTTTTGACGGACGAAGGCGAGCAACGTTCCATTCGCGTCGCGGACGAAGATCTGGGGCGCGATCGCGACCAGCTTGAATCGGATGTCGACCGGGAAGAGCATTACGATTCCAGGGAGGGCTTGGGTGATACCTTCCGAGCCTCCAGGATTGGAAGCTCGGGCGCTCGATTCGACGGCTCCAGATCAGAGCGCAGAACGCGCTCGATGGAAGCAGCGTGCTGGCCGGGCGGTATGCGAGACACTGGTCGGAGAGCCTCTCCTCACGGGTGAAGATCTACCGCGCGCGACGATTCCGCCTCGGAGCCAGTCGCGCGTAGGAAAATAACGGATGCACCGTCGTCCGGCCCTTCACGAGCGAGGCGACATGCTCGCCGACAGCAGGCCCCATCTTGAAGCCATGTCCTGAACCGCCGCCCACCAGCCACACGTTCTCCAACTCGGGATGGCGGTCGATCAGAAAGTGCCCGTCGGTCGAGGCTTCGTACTGACAGACCCGCGCTTCGGTGAGCGGAGCTCCGGCGAGCGCGGGGAAACGTTCACGCAGAATTGTTCGCGCCCGTGCGAGCCCCGCCGCGGTCGGCACGCGATCCACGGTTGTGGGATCCACCTCCGCGCCGGCGGTGTCGTCGGCGATCTTGAGGCCGCGGCGATCGTGGACCGGGATGCCATAGACCAGTCGCTCACCGATATGTACCCAGACCGGCGTCGTTGCGCCCTCATACCGCGTGTCGCCC
>JBKJRV010000062.1:0-2793 GCA_046593115.1 Gemmatimonadaceae bacterium | reverse complement strand
CACAGCACCCGCCGGGGGTATTGTCCCACGCTCTCCTGACGACGCCCCTGCCGAGGCCGGCGGAACTCCCGGGCGGAGCGCGGTTGCAACGGGCCCCACAGCGAGCGATGGCGCGGGCGGGGCCTCCCTCACGGCGAACGATACCAGCACACCACCGCGGTCCGCGCACGCAGACGAGACAACCCGGGCGGTTGTGAACGACCCATCGCGACAACGACCGGTCGCGTCGCGCGGCCGCGCCTCTGGTCTCGGTGTTGCGGCAACCGCACGCGGAGAAGTTGCACTGCCCGAGATCTGAGCGAACCCCGCCGAGGACACGGCCGCAAGCGCAAGGAACGCGAGACTGCTGGTAAAATATTTCATGGCTATGGCGTTACGGTAACTGTATTCGTATAGGTGGCATAACCGGCGGAGGTAATCGTACCGCTGCCACCCCCTGCGCTGAGCGCCTTCATATAGAAGGTGATAAATGACGTTTGCGCGGCCACCGTGACATCAGTGATCGGCGTGGTTCCCGTGGCCGTCGCATAGAAGGCAATGTTCGCGTTGGAAGACAGAGCGAACGTCGTGGCGTTCGTCACGTTCCGATTAGTTCCGTTCTGATCCCGGGCATACAGTGGCAGCGTTGCGACCTGCCCAACCGCCAGCGAGCTCGGCCAACCACTGATCGGATCGACGCGGCCTGTGCCGACGTTTACAAACGACGTGCCGGAAGTGTGTCCCGTCGCCGTCGCCCTGAGCGTGTCCGTCCCGATCGAAGTTCCGCTGATACGGAAATATTCGTAATTCCGTCCCGGCGGAATTTTCACCGTCGCGGGAGTGCTCGTCTCAGCGGTACCCAGATGTGTGATGGTCACCGTGACTGTATCGGTGGCATTATTCGGCAGGTACACGTAATTCTCCAGATACTGGCCGACCGCGACGTTATCCACGACATAGCCAAAGCTGACCGAAGGTGTGTTAACGGTCACATCAACGAACCCCGGATCGTAGCGGTAGATCGCCGTACGGCTGTCGGAAGCGGTAATCCGCGCCGTGCCCGCCACGCCGTATCGAACCTCGGGCGCGGTCGAATACTGCGCATCCTTCACGATGGTGACCGTCGCGGAATCCGTCGTGGCCACGTTCGGTGCCGACGACGACAGCGTCACCACGACATTCTCATTCACCTGGTGGGTTCCGTTGAACGCGTCCGCTGCATACACGTAGAGATACTGCGGCGGCGTTGTCGTATACGCTGTGCCGGGAGTGTAGACGATGAACTTTGGCTGCGTCACCTGCAACTGTGCATTGACCGGCGAGTAGCCGGTGGCCGTCGCCTGGATCTGGATGGTGCCAACGGTATCCTGGGCCGTCGTGCGGAAGTAGGCGTAGTTTAATCCGACCGGAATGATCACCGAATCCGGCACAGTGGCCACCCGGATGTCGGTGCTCCGCAGGTAAACGACCAGCGGAGAACCCGTGACATTGTTGTCGGTGTAGACGTACCGGTTCGGGTCGTACTGGCGCATTCCCAACACGTAGCTCGTCGTATTAAGGCGTAGCGACGGGCCTGTGACGGTGACGCTATTCGTCGTTACCGGCCGATAGGGCCCTGCCGAATCGCTGAAGGTGATCGTTGCCGAGCCGGGTCCGACAAAGCGCACCGTCGTATACCGGTATGACTGACCCTTCACGATATGGACGTACGCCGATTCGGGCCGGACGACGTTCGAGTCACTCGACACCACCCTGACGGTCACCGTATCGATGTTAGCATGCACGTTGCCCACGCTATCCGACGTCTGCACGTACACCGAGTATGCCGTACTCGTCGTCGTCGCGGTCCCGGGCAATCCGCCAGTCGTAAGCCGCGGCGTTGTTACCGTCACGAAGGCCGTATCAGGGAGGTAACCGACGGCGCTCACGATGATCGTGTCCCCGCCCAGCCCAATGCCATTGTACCCGAAATATTCGTAATTGCGACCGGGCGGGATCCTGATCGACGTATCTGCTCCAATGAGCTGCACGCGTCCAGGGTACTTCTGAACGATCGAGATCCGCAGAGTGTCGCTCCGGTTGTCAGGCGTATAGACGTACACGCCTGTCGCACCCGTCGTCTGCCGCAGCCCGATGAAGTTGCTGTACCAGCTCAGGTTCAGCTTCGGTGTTACGACCGTGTAGACAACGGAACTGTCGTTGATGTACCCCGCCGGCCCGGTGACGTAAACCTTCGCCGTGCCAATACCCACCGGCCGAATAACCGCAGTGTTGTTGTAGTACTGGCCTGCGGCGACCGTCACGGCCGCCGAGTCGATCCGGATGACGTTCGTGTCCGAGGAAACGAGGGTGATGCGCACCGGTGCAATCGTGGCGTGTGCGCTGCCGAGCGAATCCGTCGTGTATACGGTGAAGCCTCGACCAGAGCCGAAGTTATTGAGCGTAGCGCCGCAGCATGAAGTCACCCGGGGCGACGTGACAGTCACGAAGCCGGTGTCCGGCGTATAGCCAGGTGCAGAAGAGATGACAGTCAGCGAACCGGTGGTCGGTGCCTTCCCGCGCATATCGAAGTAGGCGTAGTTCGTGCCGGCCGGAATGGTGACGGTCTGCGTCGTCGCGACCTGGTTCGTGTCCGCGCTGGTGATCGAGACCGCGAGCGGAGCGGTGACGGCGTCCGGCGTGTAGACGTACGCCCCATTTACGCCCGTCGACTGGCCGGCGCCCAGCGTAAAGCTGTAGAAGTTCAAGGTAAGCTTCGGGCCAATGACTGTGTACAGCGTAGAATCGGTGAAGTGACCGCCGGCGCTCGCAATT
>JBKJRV010000041.1:0-3998 GCA_046593115.1 Gemmatimonadaceae bacterium | reverse complement strand
CGCTGGTCCGCGCCGCGCGAAGGGCGGGTGGTGCGCTCACCGCCGCCGCCCTGCTCGGTGCACTGGCCATCTGCACCGGCGCCGCCAGTGTAGCGGCGCAACAGCCGATCATCAGTGCGCAGCCCCTCCGCCTGACTGAGTTGTACGGCGAGGTGCTTCGAGTGAGTCCGCGCGCCGGTGCCGCTCGATCCCTCGTGCGCGCGGCGGAGGCGCGTGTGGCGTCGGCGAAGCTCCCGCCTGACCCGCAGCTCCAGGTCGGATTCATGAACTACACCGTGCCCGGGCTCAAACCGATGGACCCCATCGGCATGACGCAGCTCCAGCTCATGCAGATGGTCCCCGTCGCCGGCAAGCTCGGCCTCTCAGGCCGGATTGCCTCGGCGCAGGCAGGAGCGCAATCCGAGCGAGCGCGCGACGTGGAATGGGAGGTTCGCACTGCGGCCGCCATGGGATTCTACGATCTCTACCGAACTGACCAGGGCCTCGTGATCGCGGGCGAAACGCTCCGGTTGCTGCAGGACATCCGCCGCATCGCCGAAGCGATGTACCGCGTCGGCGAGGGTCGTCAGACGGATGTGCTCCGGGCGCAGGTTGAAATCGCGCGGATGGTGGAGGACACGATTCGCATGGCGACGATGCGCATCGGGATGGCGGCGCGTATCAACGTTCTCCTCGACCGGCCTGCCGATGCACTGGTCGCGTCGCCCGCGCTACCCGCGTTCCCGGACTCGGTCACGCAGCTCGCATCACTCGTTGCGCTCGCGGAAACGGATCGGCCGATGGTCAGGGCAGGTGGGCGGGAGCTCGAAGGGGCAGACGCACAGGTAAAGCTGACACGCCGGGAGATCTGGCCCGATCTCACTTTTGGTCTCCAGTACGGACAGCGTCCGGGCGAGATGGGAACCGAGCGCATGGGAAGCTTCATGGTGGGTGCCTCGGTCCCGATTTTCGCGAGGAGCCGGCAGCTTCGCATGCGCGAGGAAGCGGCCGCGATGCGACAGATGGCGGTCGCGGATCTCACGACGATGCGCGCCGAGACTCGAGGGCGCGTCACGGAGGCGTACGCGGATCTGATGCGCGCGCGTAATCTCGCGGTGCTGTACCGCACGACCGTGATTCCGCAGGCGGAAGCAACCGTCACCTCGGCGCTCGCGGCCTATCGCGTGGGGAGCGTGGATTTCATGACGCTTCTCGATGATCGGATGACCGTCAACAAATACCGGCAGGAGCTGCTGACGCTCGACGCGGACCAGGGAAAGGCCTGGGCCGACCTCGAGATGCTCACGGGACGCGAGCTCTTCGATGCCAATGCAGCACGCGGCATTGCCGCGGGACCACTTGAGACGAGATGATCATGCCAACCGAACTCACCGAGAAGGTGATCGCGAAAGTGGACGTGCGGCAGCCCGTCGATGCGCCATTAGGCGCGATGCCGCTGGAGGAAGGCGCGTCGGAGTCGGCCGACTTCCCATTCGGCGCGCGGAGCAGCGGCAAGAGGACGTGGCTGCGCTGGGGATTCTACACGGCAATCCTTCTGCTGGCGCTTGTCGCCGTGTACTTCGTGACACGCTCGCCCGCAGAGTCTGCACCTGACGCGGCGCACGCGCACGGTGCCGCCCAACCGGCCGCCGGTTTGCAGCCGGTGATGCTATCGCGAGACGAAGCGCAGCGGATTGGCGTGACGTACGCGATGGCGTCGCTGGTACCGCTGAACAGGGAGATTCGCACCGTCGGACAGGTGGCCTTCGACGAAACGCGAGTAAGGTCCGTTTCGATCAAGGTGGACGGCTGGGTCGAGCGCCTGTATGTGGACTTTACCGGGCAATCCGTGAAAGCCGGTGCGCCCCTGTTCGCGATCTATTCGCCGATGCTCGTCACGGCCCAGGAGGAACTCCTGCTCGCCAAGCGACTCGTTACCGACGTCGCGGGTGGTTCGGAAGACGCACGCGCCAGCGCGGCCGAGCTCCTCTCATCCGCGCGCCGCCGGCTCGCGTACTGGGACATTCCAGCGGGCGACATCGCGCGGATCGAGAACACGGGGCAGGTGCAGCGAACCCTCACGCTTCCCGCCCCGGTTGGCGGGTTCGTTACCGAGAAGAACGTGCTTCAGGGGCAACGCATCATGGCCGGCGATCCGTTGTACAGGATCGCCGACCTCGGAAGGGTGTGGGTGGAAGGTGCGGTGTTCGAGCAGGACCTGCCGTCGGTGCGCCCTGGACAGGACGTATCACTGGAGCTGGAGGCGCTGCCGGGGCGAACGTTCACTGGCCGCATCGCCTACGTCTATCCGACGCTCGACCCCGACACGCGAACCGCCCGCGTGCGCGTGGAGCTGCCCAATCCGGGCCTTCTGCTGAAACCGGGGATGTATGCGACGTTGCGACTGACCGGAACGGCGCGCACCGCGTCGCTGAGCGTGCCACGGAGCGCAGTGCTCTCCACGGGGGAGCGCGACCTCGTCTTCATTAAGCGCGCTGATGGAATGCTCGAGCCGCGGCTGGTAGATCTCGGCATGGTCACAGACGATCGCATCGAGATTGTTCGCGGACTCGTCGCCGGTGACACGGTGGTCGCGTCGGCGACTTTCCTCGTGGACGCGGAGAGCAACCTGGGCACGGCGCTTGGCGGGATGGGAAAGATGCCGGGGATGGACATGGCGGCGCCGACGAAGGCACCGCTTCCTGCGAAGGTTGCTCCGGCCGCGCCCATGCCTGGGATGGATATGACGGCGCCGGCTAGCACGCAGCAGCCCCGTCCCACACCTCCGCGACCCCGATGAATCGAGCCGGCCGGAGTTAGCGCCATGCTCAAACGTATCATCGAATGGTCGGTGACCAACCGGTTGCTCGTCGTGCTCTTCACCGTGGCTGCAATTCTCGGTGGCATCATGGCGGTGCGACGCACGCCGCTGGAGGCCCTTCCCGACCTGAGCGATGTGCAGGTCATCGTTCAAGCGAACTACAACGAGCAGGCGCCGCGCATCGTCGAGGACCAGGTCACCTATCCGATTGCCGCCGAGATGCTCAAGGTGCCGGGCGCACGCACTGTGCGCGGCTACTCCTTCTTCGGCGTCTCGTTCGTGTACGTGATTTTCGACGAAGGAACCGATCTGTACTGGGCGCGCAGCCGCGTACTGGAATACTTGAGCGGGATCAAGGGGAAACTGCCAGCGAGCGTGAGCCCCAGCCTCGGCCCCGACGCGACTGGTCTGGGCTGGGTCTACCAGTACGCGCTCGAGGACACCACTGGCCGCCTCGACCTCTCGCAGCTCCGGTCGGTGCAGGACTGGTTTCTCCGCTACGCGCTCACCGCCGTGCCCGGCGTAAGCGAGGTCGCGAGCGTGGGCGGGTTCGAGAAGCAGTATCAGGTGGACATCGACCCGGCGAAGCTCCTCGCCTACCAGATTCCCGTCACCCAGGTGATGAGCGCAATCCAGAACGCGAACAGTGATGTCGGCGCGATGGTGATGGAGCTCTCCGAGCGCGAGTACATGGTGCGCGGACTGGGCTATCTCAGGAGCATCGCCGACATCGAGAACGTCGTCGTCGGCGCGACGGCATCCGGGACGCCGATCCGTGTTGCGGAGCTTGGCCGAGTGACCATCGGGCCGGCGGTGCGCCGTGGCATCGTTGATCTTGACGGGCGCGGCGACGCCGTGGGCGGCATCGTCGTGATGCGCTTCGGCGAGAATGCGCTCACCACCATTCGGAGCGTCAAGGCAAGGTTGGCCGAAGTGCAGAAAGGGCTTCCGCCCGGTGTGGTCGTGCGCCCCGTGTACGACCGCTCGGAGCTGATCGAGCAGTCGATCGCGACGTTGCGTCTGAAGCTGATCGAGGAGGCGATCATCGTCGCCCTCGTCTGTCTCGTTTTTCTCCTGCACGCGCGCTCCGCGCTCGTTGCTATCCTGACGTTGCCCATCGGAATCCTCATGGCCTTCATTGCCATGCGATGGGTGGGCGTCGGCGCCGACATCATGAGTCTGGGCGGGATCGCGATCG